>NZ_CP040755.1:3028106-3330917 GCF_024585285.1 Colwellia sp. M166 | reverse complement strand
CGGCATTACTATCTTTTTCTTCGGCATAAACAGGGACGTAATCCATTCCCATTGAATCTTTAGCTGGGACCGGCGAAGTCACTGTCGGATTCATTGCGTTACGATAGAATAAAGGCGTTTCTTTACCTGCTGCAGCACCTTGCTGTTGTGGTGCATTTACAGTAGTTAACGTGTTGTTATTTTCATAGTCAAAAAGTATATATCCGACGCCAACGCCAACACTTAGCATAATAATTGCGGTGGCTAATGTAGATTTATTCATAAATAGATTCCTTGCCGATAGAAGCTTGTAAACTTGCTAATGCTTGATTGCTTTGTGAAACTGCTTGCCAATACTGTAATTCATAATTAAATAACGTCACTTGGCTACGAACTAAATTTAAAAAATCAACTTCGCTAACTTGATAACCAGCCAACATTGACTGTACGGTTTGCCTAGCCTGCGGTAATATCCCGGTGGTAAATAAAGATAATTGCTCTGTTGAACGACTATATTTAGTTAAGCTGCTAGCAATATCTGCTCTTACTTGATTCATTTCATCGCGATAGGCATATTTCGATTTAAATTGTTCACCTATTCGCTGTTTAACTTTGTATGACTGTTTTGTACCGGCATATAATGGCAATTTAATGCCTAACTTGATTGAAAAAAGATCGGCTCGCTCACCTGCCATTAAAGGCGAATTTTGTCCTGTTCTATCACCATAAGTTACTCCAACGATAAAATCGGGAAAGTATTCTCGCTCAGCCAAGTCAAGTTTCGATTTAGCTGCTAACACTAACTGTTTATGTTTTTTTAACACCGGACGAAACTTGTTAGCCAACTGATATAGCTGTTGCTCTGGCAGCACTTTTCTGCTCAGTAAATTAATCTCTTCAGGTAAAGTTATAAGACTTCGTGGCGCAATATTCATTAAAATATTCAGCCGAATTAATTGTTCATCTCTTAAGGCATTAATTTGAATTTTCTTATCAATTAATTTTGATAGCTCTAGTTGCGCTAATAATACATCTTGTTGTAATCCCTTGCCGGTAGTGTATTTGGTTTCTGCTACCTCAATAAATTGCCTCAGTAGAGCTTGGTTTTTATCGACGGTTACGATTGCTCTGTCTAAATAAAACATTTGCCACCATTTATGACTAATATTTTTTGCTAACAACAATCGCATTTCTGCCACATCAAAATAAGCAGCTTTTGCTTCAAACTCAGCAGCCTCTGCTTTTAAACTTAACTTGCCTGGAAAAGGTAATGCTTGTGAAAAACCAATTTGTAATTGCGTCATTCCCTCTTGGTTACGTTCAAAGCTATCGGTTGGAAAACTGACCGCCCCTAAACTTAATATTGGATCGGCTAATGTTCCCACCTGTGAGGGTATGTTTTTCAAAGCCTCATACCGTGCCTGCATTTGCGCTAAGTTAGGGTTACCTTCCAATGCTAGCGCTATGGCACTTTGCTCAGTCAGTATCTCAACGCTATCAGCATTATTTTTATTTAGCGGTTTAGCTGATAGTTGCAGGGAGAACAATAATAATATTGACATTATCAATATACGATTTATCATTTGCATATTCATTATCCTATTGAAATATATAAAATTAAATTACGCCTTGGTTCCTACAAGACTCTCTAACTCTTTAATGCTTATTGGCTTTCTGTTTTTCAAATTTACATAGCAAGTTGAATACAATAAGCATGTGCCTTGTACTTCATTGCGTAAAATATTATCTTTTTGAGATGAATTAATTCTATTGTTAAGCAATAAAATAAAGTCATCGCCAAACAATCTAAAAACAAGCTGATTTTTTCCTATTGCCTGTAGTGTACTTACTATTTCTTGTAATTTTTCATCACCTTTTTCCCAGCTATTTTGGGCATTATATTGTGTAAAATTATGTACTTTAATTAACAGCGCATATTTATATTTAGCTAACTCATGCGGTTGTTTTGTTAATAAAAGTTCTAAATATTTTTTATTATAAGCATGTGTCAGGTTGTCTTTATAAAAATAAGAAAAACGCTCGTGCTGTAAATCAGATTCAGGTAATTGAGCTACCTTATCGTCTATATTTACTTTTGATAATACGACAATTGCAGACTTTACAATCACAGGATTAAACTGATGACCACTTAATTGCGATATTTCTGCTATGGTTTCTGAGACTGTTTTTCTTGCCTTATATATCCGGTCTGTCGTCATAGCATCAAAACCATCAGCGACAGTTAGAATTTGAGACAAAAAAGGTATTTGATCCCCTTTTAGAGCTTGAGGGTAGCCTGAGCCATCATAGTATTCATGATGATGACGAACTATCTCCGCAATATCCTTGTAAATAGAGACTTTAGAGAGTATTTCATAACTTGTCGTCACATGATTTTTTATGATCTTGTACTCTAATTCGTTGAGCTTTCCTGGCTTAAGTAATATCGAATCTGGAGTCGATATTTTCCCAATATCATGCAACATCGAGGCCCGATAGAGTAAATCTTTATTGAATTGAGATACCTTTAAATGATTAGCAATTAAACTTGCATATTTGGCGACTCTTTGCGTATGTCCAGCAGTATAACTATCTCGTTTTTCAATGATATCGACAAGATTATAAATACTTTCTTCATAGTTTCTTAACCGTCTAGCTAAGGCACTACTAGCTTTTTTGTAGCCATAAATAATTGCCGCTAAACCTAATAGCCAAATAACGAAAATACTTCCTACCATATTCCATATATGTGAATATGACTGAGACAATTCTGTCGATATGGCAACTGATACAAATATTCCGCCAATGTATTGCTCAATATTTTTGATATTAAATAATTTGCAAATAGCGCATTCATTATTCATGACTATAGGTTCGAGCGCTCTAACAAACTCCTCTTTACCTACTTCATCAATAAATAACCCCGCTTCACCACTTGTCATCAATTGTTTAATGAAAATATTTTGCCAATTTTCAAGCTTATAATTGTCAGTTTGAAAATTTAAGTCTTTTTTTACTAAAATTAAAAACACCTCTGGGGAGCCAACATCCATTTGAACTAAAATCATCTTTTCATTTAGTTTTTGACGGTTTTTTTCTCCACCAATTTTTGCAATATCTTTAACAATATTTCTTTCCAGCACCGGGCTATTCTTTACTAACCAATCTGATATTGTTAAGAAATATGTAATAACTGCACTAGCCTCTTCTGTGGCTCTTTTTTTGACATTCTCTTTAGAAGAAAAAAATAAATCCGAGGCCAAAGCAGCTGCTATAATTGTCCAGACAAAAAAGACTATTAACGCTATTCTTTTTAGAGTCCCTATCCTTTTAAGCATTCTGTAAGCTCCTATCTACGTGTACGTTCATTTCTAAAGATAACGAAGCTTTGTCGATATAAACGCCCCAGCTAAAAATTCTCGGCGAATAAATGCTTGCCGTCAAAAATCACGACGACACCAATTAAGATACTAACAAAGACATAGTTGAAAATTCAACTTTTTATAAATATTTTAAAACAGTTCTATTAGGTGCTATGACAATATTGGCGGGCGATATAAATTTGACAAAGGCTGTGATAGATAAGCCTTGGTTGATTTGTGAGTGATCTGTTGAATAACGGAGAAATAACTGGCTAATTCATGCTCTGATACCATCGTTAAGTTAACTTGAGATACTAAATTAGCACTGCAGTCACAATCAACACATTGACAGTTGTTCATTGAAGAGTCTGTTTTTATACTATCAACAACTTGATTATTCACTTTTTTGTGCTGATGAATATGGGGAATATCTGTAGATAATGCAGAAGTAGAGGTTATGTTATGCACGGCCATTGCTTGGCATAAATGCATCGGTTTCGCGAACACCGGTCCATTTACAAACAAGTATATAATCATATTTAATAACAAAACGATTCTTGTACGCATTACAGCTATAAAGTCCCATAGTTATCCCATCTACTGGTTAAAGTATAACGGCTATGCTAATAGTATAATTTGATATAAATCAAATTATACTGCTACAACGGTATTTATAATGACTTATTCTAGGGGGGATTGTGATGTAAATCATTTTATACCGCTATAGAGGTGCTTATGATGGATTTAATAACGAAAGATTTTGATATAAATCAAATTACCTTGTTGTGGTTATTCATGATGAGCTCTTTCACTGTTAGCTTAATTTCGGCTGGCAAATTGCTAACTGGCTTTGCGGTCACTGTTATTGAAGTAACTATTGCATTAAAGACAAGAGTTTTTATTTCTGCATACAAAACCAGCTAAAGAACTGCTGGCTAATAACCGCCGTGCGCTATCACTATTTTTCAATGCCTGATGAAATTGCCTTTAAGTTGTGCAAGGTGCGGACTGAGCGAGAGCAAGATTCAGTAGCGGTGGGGTTGTTGCTTAAAATGACGAGGCTTCACAACATTCGCGGTGATTAAAACACTTTTATCTCGAACAAAATTTAACCGTAAAACATCAGTAGGCCTTAATTAATATTTAATTTTTTTTGCTGTATTAATCATTTCTTCCATCTGATCAGTTCCTTCTATTTCATCTATGTATGCATTAAGATCGTTCACGAATGATTGCCAATTACTGGCAAATGCCATAGTCACTTCGATGTTAAATATGGGTTTAGATGAACGATACAATAAATCATTTTTAAATATATTATCGATTAGCCAATCAGCTGTATGCTCATTTATTAAGGTAACATCACATCGACCTTTTAACAGCATTTTTAACATTGACTCATCACTACTACTATCAATGCGAATAGATTTTTCTTCCTCAAACAATTTTGGTAATAAAGGATATTCTGAATAAGTATAGGAACGATGAGTACAAATACGTTTGCCAATTAAATAGCTTTCAAAATTTATTTTGTTATCTAATACTTTTGTACTAAAAAAATAATAGCCAAATTTTAAAAAAGGCTTGGTGAATAAAAAATTACTTGGGTTGACCAACCATTCTTTATTCATTAATGAACCATCTAGTTTATGCTGTGCTAAATACTCTTCTACTCTTCCTGAAGGCACGTGGAGATAAACAATTTCTATATTTGATTCTTTAGTTACCTTATTTAAAAAACTAGGAATAATCCCTTCAAAGTTTAATCCATTATCTGGAGAAGACAGAAAAATAGAACTATCTATGTCTTTCGCTTGAAAAATTAATGTTCGAGTCATAGAAAAGCATGACTGCGACAATAACAAGGTAAAAATCAAACCGTATGATCTAATAAACATCAATATTTTATAACCCATAAAAACTTTAAACTGTACCCAATAAATCTTATTGATTCAAATAAAAAAAGCTTGTCACCCAGGAAGTGTGACAAGCTTTATACTAGCGGTTGTTGCTCTTTCGCTTTAGAGCTCTGCTGCACTTGAAAAGTTGGCAATCGAGGTGCTTCATATAATCTTTGGTTGTTCCAATTGCATATTAAGCACGGCTTACACTAAGTACCTACGTCCTGTAGCCAACAAAAATTGCCACTTTTCAAGGCAAGCCAAGGGCCTATGGCTAATAGCAGAGACTAAAATGAAAGATCAACAGCCCCTAACAACAACTATTAAAAACGGTAAGACATTTTAGCAAAACCTCTGCGGCCTAATAAATCATAAGTCATGACATCGGTATTAGCATCATTCCAAGATGTTAAATAAGGCGCCTTTTTATCAAATAAATTATCAATCCCCATTGAGACTGTTAGTGAATCATTTAGCATGTAAGAAGCTGATAAATCTGAATAAGTAATTGATTCAACTGATTTTCCTAAAGGATCAAAATCACCACCGTTTACATCATCTGCACCACCAATATAACGCATTGAATAGGTAGCTATCCAATCATCAGATATCAACGAGAAGCTAAAATTACTACGCCATTGGGTGTAACTACCTTGATCTTCTGTGATAAAGCCTACTTTATCAATTGTAGGTTGACCAGCAAAAGGGGTACTTTCATGGGTTAATAGACGTGTAACATCTAAGCTAGTTTTTGAATCAAGTCCAAATAACTTGGTTTTGTAAATAATATTAAAATCTACACCACTAACTTTTTCAAAGGCTGCATTTACCGGTCTTTGATTAAGCTCGATAACTTGTTTTGTCACAGGATGACGAGAAAAAGTATCACAAAATTGTGAATTTCCTTGTGGATCTTCATAACATAATTTCAGCATATCTGAGCCATTTACCGAGGTAATTGAGTCTTCTATTTCAATATTAAAATAATCTAACGTTGTGGATAGACCATCAACAAATTTTGGCTCCCACACAATACCTACAGTAGTAGTATCAGCAAACTCAGCACCTAACTCGGGATTACCGCCAACACTGGTTAACACGGTTGTGCCATCTTGTACAAAATTGGCAGGCACACCGTCAGCTAAACAGTTTGTTGCGATTGCATCTGAGGCATTCTCACATGGATCGATTGTCCGTAGGTTTTCACCGTTGGTACCGCCAAATAACTCGGTAATAACAGGCGCACGAAATGCTGTTGATTGAACACCTCGTATCATCAAAGCATCATTAACTCTCCATGTCACACCTAATTTATAAGTAGACTCAGCGCCAACAGTACTGTAATCAGAATAACGCATTGCCATTTCTGCAGTTAAACTTTGAACAAAAGGCATATCAGCTAATAATGGAACAGATAGTTCAACAAAAGCCTCTGTTACATCGTAACTACCATTGATTGGATCTTCATCACCGTTAGCCAGTACCGTTGAATCTGGATCTCGCCAGCCTTTTTCTGTGCGTGACTCTACACCCGCAGCAAAACCAACAATTCCGGCTGGTAATTCAAATAAGTCACCATATAAATTCGCGGTCCATGTACGCATTTCATTACCACCAGTACCTTCGCGGCGATATTTTACATAATCGATAACATTTTGATCAAGTTGATTGACACCAAACCAATTACCACAAGGAATGCCATTGCTATTATCATAAGTACATATACTTTCATCTAATGTTTGCGCAGCCTTTGAGGGATCAATATCAAAAGTCCATCCATCTGTGCCCGTATTACGGCCATAATTATAAGCGGCATCCCAACCCCACCCATTATCAAACTCTCCTTCTAAACCAATAACAATCCTAATGGTATCCGTTTCTTGAAAAAAGAAAGGTGCACCTAATTCAGTATTTCTTCGGCGTTGAAACTCTAAATCTTGTCCTGTTGGATTATAATCAAAATCGGAAGACACCGTTATACCAGCAAAACCATTACGAGGTGTTACTATTTGCTCACCTTTACGTTTTGTATACATGGCTTCTGTAAATAAGCGCACTGAATCATTAACTTCATAGTTAACAAAACTTGAAACATTAATACGTTCCATTGGGCTAACGGCATTTAAGTAGGGGATATAGTCAAAACCATGTTCTGCACTATTATATGGGCCATAAGCCGTCGGATTATTTTCATCTTGACTAAATTGTACTTGGCTACCATCAGCTAACAGTGCTCTACCACCTTCAGTTGTGGAACTACCGAAACATTCAAATGTACCCGCTTCTGTGCCAAACTTAGGACAATCGATTCGATCTGATTGACGAACAGCTTCTGTATTAGTGTAATTTAAACTTAGTACCGCATTGCCTCGATCAAAATTCCCACCTAAGGTAAGGTTAATATCCTGATTTTCACCATCATTTTCATCGGTGATACCTGCTTTTACATTTAGCTCAGCACCGTCAAATTCTTTTTTAGTGATTATATTTACCACACCCGCAACAGCATCGGCACCATAGATCGCAGAGGCGCCATCTTTAAGTACTTCAATACGCTCGATCATTGAAGTAGGAACCATATTTAAATCAACAGAGCTGTTGGCACCAGTTCCACCACCAACCACACGACGGCCATTAAATAAGACCAAAGTACGTTTAATCCCCATGCCACGAAGGTTTACTTGTGCTGTACCATAACCACCACTAGTCCAATAGGCATTAGTTGCGTTACCTGCTACACCTGCTGAAAATGACATTTCTTGAAGAAGATTTTCAACATTTGAAATACCAGACATGCTTATGTCAGCTGCGGTAATAACAGAAACAGGGCTAGCTGACTCCATATCTGCCCTTTTAATTTTTGAGCCGGTTATTTCTATGCGTTCAACATTTTCGTCTACGGCTTCTTCTGCACTGGCAAGCGTAGGGATAAAAGCTACTCCTGCTATCAGTAATGCATTAGTAATATGAGAGTGTTTCATTATCATTCCTTCATTATTTTATAGTGAGTTATAATTTAGTTTTTTTATTATTAGCTGTATTTTATAACGTATAAAACCGGTATATACAACAATTATTTCATCCTAATAATTGTTTAAATCGAGATAAGACTTGATAAAAACTCTGTAGAATATGTTATGTTAAATAATAACAACCCATAGCGGTATATACCGCCAGTTAATACAATGTTAATGCAGGGTTAATCAAAAGTAACTACAATGCTGATTAATTACACAATCGTAGTAGTAATTTGATATTTACAAGAAATATAGAAGAAAAAATATGGTTCAACCTAAATACAGACTTATTGCTGACTTTATTAAAGATAAGATAGAGTTAATGATGTGGCCAGAAGGGTTTAAAATACCTTCTGAAACTGATTTAGCCACTCAGTTTTCAGCTAGCCGCATGACGGCAAGAAAATCTATTGATGAACTGGTGTTAAAAGGATTATTAAAAAGGGTTCCAAGCGTTGGTACCTTTGTAGAAGCCCCTATAGCTCAAAGCTCTTTATTAGAAATAAAAAGTATTTCAAATGAAATAAAATCTAGAGGGCATATACATCGCATGACGGTACTAAGCAAATTAACGTTAATACCTAACGATAAATTAGCTTTAAAACTTGGATTAACATCACAAAATAAAAAAATTTTTAAAGTTATTATTATTCATTTTGAAAATGAAACGCCCATTCAATTAGAAGAAAGGTACGTTAATGCAGAAAAAGTGCCTGAATTTCTAGAACAAAATTTTAACAAAATTACCGCTCATGAATATTTATCTTCTGTTGCTCCTTTAACTGAAGCTGAGATTTCTGTTGAGGCGGTTATGCCTACTAAAATTTTAAAACATAATTTACACTTACAAGAAAACATCCCCTGTTTAAAAGTTTCAAGAATGACACTATCTAATGAACAGCCTATTAGTTTTGCGACTCTATATCATCCGGCTGATAAATATAAACTAACAAGTGTCATATATGTATAACATCAGTTTGGCTTGGTGCATCTTGTAACTAGTTGATTCATAGTTTTATTCTTCAAATCACTCACTGTGTATTTTTCAGTAAAAAGTCACCTAACGCTGACGCTAGGTGACTATTTCGCTTATTTAATGGTTATGTCCGTTTTTACCATCTTGCTCTTTCATTTTGCTGTGATCCATTTTATCTTTGGACGCCTCAGCCTGCTTCATACATTTTTTCATCATGGCGACAGCAACCGGATCTTTCATATCCATTTTGCTGTGATCCATTTTGCTACAATCTGCTTTTTTTGCTTTTTTTACATGCAATTTGGGATCGTGTGCGGTTGCGGTTATTGATAAAGTGATGGTTGGTATTAATACTAATAACATTTTTACTAAATTTTTCATGGTTTTATCCTACTGTTTATTATTCAATTAGTTTATGAAAATGCATCAAAAGCAATTGCGCTTTCTTTCACACCATGCGCTTTTAATAACTTCATTGTTTCCGTCATCATGCTCTGAGGGCCACATAAATAAAATTCAATATTGTCAATATCATCCAAAATATCTATATTTAGCGCTAATATTTCTTGTGCATATCCTTGCGAACCTAACCACTCTTCATTAGGCTTAGATAGTACAGGGTAGTAGTGGAAATAGTCATTTTCTTCAGCTAACTGATAGAACTGTTCTGAGTAGAGCAAATCACATTCAGAACGCGCTCCATAGAAAAAGTGAATATTACGTACTTTTTCATTTAGATCATGACTGCTTTGCGCATCAAGCGCTAATTGCTCTTCAATGATTGATTTTAAAGGAGCCATACCTGAACCAGCGCCTAACATCACCATAGTTTTATTGTTGTTTTCTTTTACAAAAAACTCTTCAAATGGACCTAAAGCTTCAATGGTTTTACCTACACTGAGGTTACAAAGGTAACTAGAGCCTGCTCCAGGTAAGCTCTTATGATCTGGAGCTGTTTGAATTTTTATGGTAAAAACAAGTTCCTCGGTATTGATAGATGACTCAGCCAGCGAATAACTTCGTGTACACGCAAGATGCTCATATTCTAGATGCTCTATATGGTGCCAATGAGGCTTCAAATGTTCAGGCAAATTTAAAGGAATTGAGACCCCCTTTGCTGTGGGAATGAAAAAACGCATAAATGCACCGGCTTTGTATGCTAGTGCCTGTTCTGTTTCGAGCTTAAATCGTAACTCTTTAATAAAAGGACTAACAAAGCGACTAGACGATAAAACCAATGAATGTTTTTTCGCATCAGTAACATCAATTAATGTCATGTTTTCAACATCATTACTAAAATGTTGACAAGCTAATCGATAACCCTGCTGTAATTCTTTATCAGTAAAATGCAAATGATCGGCTGATGTAGATTTAACAATTGGATTTATCATTACTTTACAGCGACCACAAGTACCACCGCCACCACAGGTAGATGGTAAAGCAATATCATGTTCGATAAGGCCATCGAGTAAATTGGTATGATTTGATAAAGTAACGGTCCCTATACCTTTCTGGTTTTTATCAAATAGTTTTACACCTTGCTGTTTAGAAAAATATTTAATTTTATACTGTCCACGAAGCCCTAAATCAACAGTCCAAATTAAGCCTGTTAGTGAGAGCCATAAGGTAACGAATGCAAACAGGATAATTTGGATATTATTAAAACTGCCTTCATTGCCATAATCCATAAAATGCAACATGAAAAAGATATCGGCGAAGCGTTTGAGTTCATCACTATGACCAACAATTCTGCCAGAGCCTGCCTCAACATATACACTGGTATTGATATCATCATCAAAGTTGACTTGCCACGTCGCATTTTTTTGCTTCGGAAAATCGTCTAATGGATATTGTAATAGCTTAGCCGAGCTTACTACGCCGGGGCCATTATAGGATTGCTGAGCCAATTCACTGGCAAAGCCATTATCGATTGTTAATTTAATTCCCGTATAAGCATTAACTAGTGTGTAGTGATTTTCAAAATCCTCATATAATCCTTTTTGATGAGTAAGCAAATAATAAGGTGTTTCTAACAGTTGTATTGGCTCTAGCGAAATACTTGAGTTAAATTCATGCAACACCTCATTTGGCTCAACTAAACGTGCCCTATCTACTTCAACACTCTGCTGAGTATGACTCTTATAGGTATGTCCTGCTGATTTTGTATGATCCATCAAATTAAAGAAAATACCACTAAGTAGCCACAGTAAAAATTGAATACCAATAATGACCGACGCCCATTTATGTATCTGTCTAATTAAAGGCATTAGGTTGCTCCTCGGTTGTTGCTTTATCTATTGCTGTCGTTGTTTTGTCCGATTTGAACACTCTAAAATAAGTAAGAAATAGCCCACTAATCGCGGCAATAATTCCTAAGAAAGTAAACCAAAAAAGCAATGAGTTTGCTATGTCGCTTTCTTCATAGTCCATAACATGAAAACGAAACATCCAATCAAATAGGCGCCAGAAATCATGACGTTTTGCTAGTAACTCGCCACTCCGCGCAGAAATATAAAGCGATGGACTGCCCAAATCATCAAAATTGACTCTCCAGGCAGGTAAAGCATCGTGCATCCGTCGACTTAATTCAAAAGGTGGACTGTCCTCGATAAACTCGACATTGCTGATATCACCTTGGCCACTATATATATACTTGGCCGCTTCAATACCTGATGTTTCACTTAACGGTGACAGTAGCTGACCATTATTGGCATCAACCAAGTACTTAACCTTGTCTACTGAAAACCTATACACCTCTTTATTTATAAACATGCCTACACGAACTTTATCCGCATCAGGGTATTGTTGCTGTAGTGATTTCAAGGTGAAATTAATATTATTTGGATCAATTTTGTTTTGATGATTAATCACTAAAGTGTCGCCATGAATATAGTCAATATTAAAAAAGACCATATAAGCACCAGTAACTGACCAAATAACAAATTGTGCACCAATAAACAGCATTAACCACTTATGATATTTCCTGCTGGTTTTCAATACATTAATCGGTTTTTTTTTTATAATTTTCTTTTTAGGTAATGAGTTTGAACGCCATAAATAAAAGAGTACCGGTAAGATAAGAAGTGTCAAAATAACTGCACTTAACATACCGCCAACCATAGGCGCGGCAATTCGACTCATCACCTCTGAGCCAGTTCCTGTACCATATAAAATAGGCAACAGACCAACAATGATAGCCGCTGCTGTCATCATTACCGGTCGAACACGCATACCAGCACCATGTATTACCGCCTCAAGCACATCGGCTTTTGTCGTAGCAATACCCTTTGCTTGATGGTCACTAAGCATTGCTTGGTAAGCTTGATTTAGATAGACAAGCATAATAACGCCTATCTCAACCGCAACCCCCGCTAACGCGATAAAACCGACACCAACTGCCACTGAGAAATTATAACCTTCTAGATACATTAACCAGATGCTACCTACCATCGCAAGCGGTAACGTGCCCATGATCATGGCTACTTCAACAACGTTTCTAAAATTTAAGTACAGGAGAATGATAATGATAAATAGAGTTAACGGTACCACATAAGCTAACTTGGCTTTAGCACGTTCCATATACTCATATTGTCCTGCCCAAACGATAGAATAGCCTGCTGGCAGTATAAGTTTATCAGCAACAACCTGCTGTGCATCTACAACGTATGTACCAACATCTACACCGTCAATATCGACATACGCCCAACCATTTAAACGGGCATTCTCAGACTTTATACCCGGAGGGCCATCTTCAACAAAGACATTAGCTACATCACCTAATGAAATACGTTGACCACTAGGCGTGACAATAGGCAATAATGCTAGCTGCTCGGGTGAATCACGATAATCTTGCGGATAACGTAAGTTGACAGGATAACGCTCTAACCCTTCCACGGTTTGTGTAACATTCATACCGCCAATTGCCGTAGCAACAACTTGTTGAATATCCGCAATATTTAAACCAAAACGAGCGGCCTTAGCACGTTGAATATCAACTTTAACATAACGTCCACCTGCAACACGCTCTGAATACACCGAAGCGGTGCCGGGCACATCAGCTAAAATTTCTTCAATTTGTTTACCAATATCTTGAATTACGTCCAGCTTTGGACCCGCAATTTTAATACCTACGGGGGTTTTAATGCCGGTTGCTAGCATATCGATACGGGTTTTAATCGGCATCACCCAAGCGTTGGTTACTCCTGGCAATTTGACTAACGCATCTAACTCTTTTTTCAAACTTTCGGTGGTAACACCTTCACGCCATTGATCATGAGGTTTTAACTGAATAAAAGTTTCTATCATAGTCAGTGGCGCAGGATCTGTCGCTGTTTCTGCCCGACCAACCTTACCAAACACCGTTTTAACCTCTGGCACTGTTTTGATGAGTTTATCCGTTTGTTGCAGTAACTGCCGTGCCTGACCAATAGAAATGCCAGGATAAGTCGTTGGCATATACATTAAGTCGCCTTCATCGAGCGGTGGGATAAACTCGCTGCCAATTTTATCAAGTGGATAAATACCAACCGCAAGCACAGCTAATGCTGCTACTAAGGTTATTTTTGGAAATCTCAATACCGTTTTCAACGCCGGCATATAGATAAAAGTTAAAAAACGATTGACCGGATTTTTATGCTCTGGCAATACTTTACCTCGAATAAAGTAACCCATTAACACTGGCACTAAGGTGATCGCGAGTGCTGCAGAAGCCGCCATGGCATAAGTTTTGGTAAATGCCAGTGGCGCAAACATACGTCCTTCTTGCGCCTCTAGGGTAAAGACCGGAATAAAACTAACCGTAATGATCAATAAACTAAAAAATAACGCAGGACCAACTTCACTAGCGGATTCAGTCACTATTTTCCAGCGATTCTCCTTGGTTAGTGGCGTCCTTTCCATATGCTTATGCATATTCTCTATCATTACGATAGCACCATCAATCATCGCACCAATGGCTATAGCAATACCCCCCAATGACATGATATTGGCATTTAAGCCTTGCATATGCATAATGATAAAAGCCGTAAAAATACCAACAGGTAAGCTGACAATAGCGACCAGTGACGAACGAACATGGAAAAGGAAAACAATACAAACCAGAGCCACAACGCCAAACTCTTCTAACAGCTTAAAGGCTAAGTTATTTACCGCTCGCTCAATCAGTGCTGAACGGTCATAAACCGGCACGACTTCAACACCATCTGGCAGGCCTTTCTTCAGTTGTTCAAGCTTTGCTTTTACACCATCAATCACTTGTTGAGCGTTTTCACCAAAACGCATCACCACAATACCGCCCACGGTTTCACCTTCACCATTAAGCTCAGCAATACCGCGACGCATTTGTGGACCCGTGCCAATGTCAGCAACATCTTTTAACAACAATGGTGTGCCATTTTGATTAACACCCAATGGAATATTTTCTAGATCTCCAACACTTTTTATATAGCCGGTCGCTCGCACCATATATTCCGCTTCTGCCATTTCAACAACAGATGCGCCTATTTCTTGGTTACCTTGTTTAATTGCCGTTTGAATCAACGACAGCGGTATACCAAAGGCACGTAATTTATCCGGATTAACTCTGACTTGGTATTGTTTCACCATACCACCAAGCGCGGTAACTTCTGAAACACCAGGCACGGTTTGCAACTCAAACTTTAGAAACCAATCTTGAATGCTACGTAATTGACTTAAGTCGTGCTGCCCAGTTTTATCAACCAAAGCATACAAATATACCCAGCCCACCCCTGTGGCATCAGGACCTAATTGTGGTCTGGCATCAGCAGGTAAACTAGGGGCAACTTGGCTTAAATATTCCAAGACCCGTGAGCGCGCCCAATAAAGATCGGTATCTTCATCAAAAATGACATAGACGTACGAGTCACCGAAAAAAGAATATCCCCGCACAGTAACCGCTCCAGGTACAGACAGCATCGCTGTTGTCATTGGATAAGTGACTTGATCTTCAACCACCTGTGGTGCTTGTCCTGGGTAGCTGGTTTTTATTATTACCTGTACATCAGACAAGTCAGGTAAAGCATCAATAGGGGTTTTACTGATCGAGTACAAGCCAGCACCGACCAGTAAAAATGTTGCCAGTAAGACGAAAAAACGGTTACCAACTGACCAACGAATAATAGAAGCAATCATAAGTGTTTAACTCCTTTATTAGTGGTTTGAGTGATCAACAGCAGGCGCTTCAATACTCGAAGTTACGGCTGATGTTTCACCATCGGTTATAGGAGAGATTTCAACAATAACAAAGTTGCCATCACGAATTTCAAAACTGAATTTAACCAACATACCTTGACTTAGTCCTGCCAAACTAACGCCATCATCAGTGATAAAATCAACGGTTGCTGCTGCTCTATTCCATTTTTCAATAGCAGAGCGACTGATATTGATCATACCGTGCTCAACCATTAATGAGTTGATGGTACCGGTGACGGTCGCCGAAGACATGTCTGAATTTTGCTCGCTGTTTTTAGACATTTGCATGTCTGTCATCACATCGGCATCATTAGCAGGTGCATCAGGAACATGAATATTACTTATTTGGTAGTCGCCAGCAGCTGTTTTTGTCACTTCAACATGTAAACTAAGACCTTCGTTAAGTTGTGCAAAATCAACCGCGTCGGTAGCAATAAAATCCATAGTCATTTCAGGCCAATCCCACTCAGGGATAGCTTCATGCGCTAAAGTTAACATTTTATGATCAGCCATCAAGCTTTGTACTTTTGCTGACACCCAAACTGAAGCAGGCGTGCTCTCATCTAAGCTTGAGTCATCATGATTCATGCGCTTGAAGTCCGATGATTTACTTGATTCAGAATCAAGTAAGAACTGCGCTGAAGTAACGATTTTTTCTCCCTCGCTAATACCGGCAAGTATCTCAACACTTTCACTGTCATAACGCCCTACGCTAACAGCTACCGACTTAAAACTGCCCTCACCTAACGCGAGCACAACTCTATCTTGATTGCCGGTTCTAATCAGTGCTTCTTTAGGGATAAGCAGTGCACGTTCATCACCGGTAGTATGAATAGCAATTTGCGCGAACATATTAGGTTTAAAAACCTCATTATCGTTATTAAAACGTAAACGAACTTTCACCGTACGGGTTTTCGCATCAAGAGTAGGATAGATATAGTCAACTTGACCTGTCCAAGTTTTACCTGGCAGATAATCCAGTGTCATGGTCACTGGCGTGCCCATTTTCACTTGATCTGCTTGTCGTTCAAAAACCTCGGCATCAACCCAAACTTCAGATAAGTCACCAATAGACAATAATGTTGAACCTGGTTTAACAAAAAAGCCTTCACGGATTTTTAAATTCTCAACCACACCGTTTTGTGGTGCATAAAAGGTAATGCGCTGTTGAACTTTTTTAGTTTTTTGCAGCTTAGCAATCGCTTGTTTAGGTAATTGTAAAGCCGCTAAACGATTTTTCGCTGCGCTAATCAATCGACTATTTTTACGATCTAACGCCAACAATAGCTCTTCTTGCGCATTAACTAACTCGGGTGAGTATATCTCGTATAACGCTTGGCCCTTTGTGACTGGATCACCTATGGCTTTAACATGAAGTTTTTCGATCCAGCCTTGCACTCGCGGATGGATATGGACTAATTTGTCCTGATTGTAAGCAACGTAACCAACCGTATTGATTTCAGTGTGTAATGATTTATAACCAACTGTTGCTGTACGAACCCCCAAATTATTAATGACATCAGAGGAAATTCGGATGGTGCCAACACCTTCATCAGGACCTTTGCCACCATCGTCATATACTGCCACCAAATCCATGCCCATTGGCGACTTACCAGGCTTGTCGCGGCGGTAATTAGCATCCATAGGTGCAACCCAATACAATGGTTTTTTTTCTGCTGATGCCGCACTTGTGCTCTGGCCACTGCCAACTGGCGCTAATACTGCATAGGCGCCAACGGTGATAATACCGCCAATGATCATACCCATAACAATTGGTTTAATGTTTTTTCCTAATGTAGTGCTGCTCATTCTCTCTCTCCCGACATAGCTGCATATTGGCTGCTATTGGTCACATTCAGATTGTTTTCAGTCATTGCAGTCTTAATACCACCGATAAAAAGGTAATTTAATTCCAAATGTATTTTTTGTTCTTCGACATTCAAGGTTAAGTCATCTATTTCTGCATTCAATACGGCAATGCGTGCACGCACCACTTCGGCAAAATCACCATCATCATTGGTATAGGCCGTTAACGAAGCTTCCGCTTGATCATGTATTTGAGGCAGTAACTTTGTGTTGTATAAGTTTTGTCTCTCTTTTACTCGTAGTAGTCGACCTTTGGCACTTGAATAGGCGCCGAGTAATTGTCTAAGCAGTAATAATTTTTCTGTTTTTATCGCTTCGGTTTTAGAAACAGCGGAGCGAACATCTTGGTCTTGCCTATTTTCGGTAAAAATCGGTAGATCAAATGTCACACCAACCGAAAATAAATCTGCTCTGTTTTGGCCCATAGGATCATCCGCGCGATAACCATAACTAGCGTTAACACCCCACTCTGGCTTGTATTTTTGTTTGGCGAGCTTGATACCCGTTTTTGTCGCGTTAACTTTTTTATCGACAGCAATAACTGCGGGATGTGGATAAAAGAAAGGCACTAAGTCTTGAGGTTTCAGCCAATTTTCAGCATAAACTAAATTGCTATTAAGCAAATCAATGCTCGGTAACTGCTGGCTAAGTGCAATATCATGCCATGACAAATCAGAGTACAAAGCAGCGTCATCCACTGTATGGTTTGCTGATGCAAATCGTGTTAACCACTGTAAGAGCATGCCGTCGTATTTATTTTTCTGTTGCGCTAGTTTATCTAATCGTTCTTCTAAGCGAGTCAGTTCTAGCTGTGCTCTAACGATATCCTGTTGACGAGTTTTACCTAAAGTAGATGAGTAACTTGCTTCAGCGACATCAGCTAACTGCTCAAACAAAGATCTGTTTTTTTCAATTAAAACAACACTTTGCTGAACCCTGTAAGCATCCAACCATAAACCACCGACCGTAACCGCAACTTTTGCAGCTCGATCTAAGCGTTGATATGGATACATTTCACTTTCAAGCTGCAGTTGCTGGCTTTTAAATTTTAACGTATCACCGCGTGGGATCATTTGACTGACACCTATTTTCAGCTGAGTCATACCCTCTTGGTTCAAGTCAAAACTATCTGTAGGTAAGCTGCCCATACCAACCGATATTTTAGGATCTGGTAAGGTATTAGCAGAAATACTTGCAGACTCAATAGCTTGTTGTTGATGACGATTACCCTTTAACCATGGATCATGCTGTTGTGCGACTTTAATTGCCTGCTTAAAAGTGAGTATCTCTCCACTTTGCACTGACTGCTCAGCAAGCGCAGTCAAACTTGTCATCATTAAAACCCCCAAACCTACGTTAATAAAAACTTGATTGTAGTGGTTGTTTTTAAGCATTAGAATTGCTCCTTGTACGACTGGATAGTGGCATAAACTTCATAGCTGCCATCAGATTTTAATAGTAAAATCTGATAAGGACGAAACTTTTCACCAACTTCCATTCCTGGCGTACCTACCGGCATTGCAGGCACTGATAAGCCAATAACATCACTTGCATGCTGTGCTTGTAAAAATTGTTTGATGAACTTTGCTGGCACATGGCCTTCAAAAGTGTATCCGTCGGTTGAAATTGCGGTATGACAAGAGCGATATCGAGGCGCAATACCTTGCTCTTCTTTAATCACTGAGAAATCTTGGAAATTATGGATTTTTGATTCGAAGCCACTGTCATGGATGTGATTAAGCCATTTTTCACAACAACCACAAGTGGGACTTTTGTACACTTCTAAATGAATGGTTTTAGGTTGAACATTTTGCGTTTTAGCACTATCTGCAGCTACGGTTTTATCTGAGCAACTGGCAATGACAAACACTAAAGCCAAGATTGCGGCAAACTTTAAGGTAAATTTATTTGAAGACATAAACCCCTCCAATAGGGATATTAATTAATATTTTTAATAATAATTAGCTTATTTTTGATGTCACTAAAGATAGTTTTCTTTAAACACAGAGATCAAAAAAGCCTAATACAGATATTTTCTATCAATGAGCCAATTTTTGGCACAATTATGCTGTATTTAGCTTAATATTGGAGGGCGGTAAAGTGATGTAGATTGTTGGTTGTCAGCCAAAGGAGAATGAGAAAGTATTTTAGCAGATAAATCAATAATTGGACTACTGCCTATGTTCTTCATAAACACAGCAACGGTTGAGCAGCCACCCGTAAAGCAGCTGCAGGTTTTAACACAACAATCTTCTGAAGAGTCGTCTGAGTCTCCAGAAAAGCTTTCAGCCATATTATGCTTACTATGGTCCATCATGATTTCGTCTGGTAATTGCGCGCTATTTCCTGACATGCTCATCATATGATAAGGCATAACAGCAGCCGCTACCGCTTGACCAACAAAAGTCAAACATAGCAGTAATACCATTAATGTTTTAGGAAAATTAAAAGACACAAGCAACCAAATTCAAATTTTTACTTGCTGTGGATGGTACAACAATCAATACCTTGCCTCAACTTATTAATTTATATATTTAAAAAAACATTGCGTTAATGTGATATATATCAAGAAAATTAATTATAGCTATTTTTACTCGATCGCTAATAATCAGCTTCATTAACACCATTCCATTCACTATGTAATATCGTGTAATGGTTATGTTGAGTGCTCAACAACTATGATAATAAACTTGAAATGAATATTTTTAGCTGCCGTAGCAGCACACGAGAAAACAAGTTACCAAGTAAAGCACTAAAAAATATCGCATAAATTCAATTGTTATCAACCATAAAATAAAATGCAGAGCCCAAATAGCCATGAATAGTTATAGATTGGAGAGAGATATGAGCGTACCAAGATCATTTATCAATTATATGAAAATTATGCGTGAATATTATAAGTCAGGCGCCACTCGCCCAGATCCCCTGCCCAAGGACTTTAACTTTAATGATATAGAGGTTGATGCCAGTTCATATGGCTTTATCAGTAATGATAATTTTAATAAAAGCATAAATAACACCAACAACAACAACAACGTAAAAAACAATAAAATACCAATGAGTAGCAATGATCAAGTTTTGCCTGCAAAGGCTGCACCACAAACTGAAATTACCACTATCGATTTATTTCAGCAAAATGACAGATTAAAAAACCTTGGCCAACAGCCGCCAACACAGAAAAAAATCACTTTAATTCTGAGCAAAAAAGTCAATGGTATTTTTGCTACAATGATGGCGAGCTTCAGCCAAGAGTCCAAATAACACCAAGCCGCCCTAAACCTGAATAACAGCAATAGCTTTATTGATGATATTAGAGCAAAACAGTGCCTATAAGACAAAAGACATAAAATATCGTTAGCGACTCAAATCAGCGATAGTTCCTATAAAGTCGAATAGACTTTGCTTCTAAAAAATCAACAGCCTTAAGCGTTATTCAACGCTTAAACTCAATTGATATTAATAGAGAATATCTCCTCACTATTGATTTTTTAAATACTAATTTTTTAAGTATTGATTTATTCATTTTCGATTGCTAGTTTATTGTTCAGCCTCTTATTGAGAAATAATTTTAGCTAAAATAAAACATGACTCAGAAAATATCTGCATACGACTTCAGGTTAATTAATCATTTTCTCGTATCGGTAACTTTTTCTGACACGAATAACTAAACACTCATCGTAGATACTTAATAACCAATAATATCGAATAATAACTAAAGGGAACAAGATTATGACCACTGAGCAGACCGCCAACGAAACAGCCGCTGAAGATATCACTTTTTATGTCAATATGGATTTTAGTAAACTGGCTAACGACATTAATGATCAAACCTTAGCGCATCAATTTAATGGCAAAGGCCGAAAAGTCACTTATCTAACTGAAGAGCAAGAGTTAACTTATTTTTACTACTCATCAGACAGTGCCGGTGAAGATAAAATAACGCCGCCGTTTGAAATTAACGACGGTGATACTGTGACCTGTTCGCTACAACCATGGAACAATGGTGACAGCAGCGATAGCAACAAAGCGAAGTTTAAATGGAAAAACATTCTGCAAAATCGTTTTGATTTACATCAGGTATCAACAGAAAGTAAAGCGCAAGTAACCTATAAAGCGGTAATCACCGAAGGTGCGACTGAAACTGATACGGTGATCATTAATATTCACTTTAAACTTAATGGCGACAAGTTTTCAATCGCTTGGGATCCTCAAGTGAAAATAAAAAAATAGATACTTTTAATTTATTATCAACATTTTTAGGTACTCAGGATCCTCTTTTAAATCATCAAAAAGCGGTGAATTAGCAACCTCAGCTAGTGAATAATTCTTATTCATAGCAGATTTTATATGCTTAATCGCCGCTTTTTTCATATTTAAGCGAACATAGGCGGCAGCAATGAGGAAATTATCAGCACCGGTATCTTTTTTATCGATCTCTTTGGCGTAAAACTGTGTTTTATCAACATTATCTAAATTGGCATAATAATATGCTGATGAGGCTATAGCATTTTTGTTATTGGGATTTAACACAACAGCTTGTTCACTAAGGATTATTGCTTGCCGAAAAGCTCCTATATATTTAGAATTATTTGCAAAGCGATAAGCATCGGCTAAATTACCCCAATTAATATAGTCACTATCATTTAAAGCGATCATCTGCTCATACGCTTCTACTGCTTTATTAAAATCTTTTAACATAAAGTAGTAGGTACCAAGGTTAGCAAAACCATCGGCATTTGGTTGAATTGATATGGACTTCTCTGCAGCTATAATAGCCTGTTCAGTATCACCTAAAAGGTAATGGCAAGCACTGATATTAAGGTGAGCAATATAGTTATTGGGTACTTGTTGTGCTAATAATTCAAAATAATTTATTGCTCGATTATACTCACCATTATTATAATGAAGAGCTCCCACGTTTGCTATAACGGTCGTATTATTTGGCATCAACTTAAACGCTTGCAATAAAATGTCTTCAGCCATTTTAATTTCATTTAACTCTATATAGGCATCAGAAAGGCCAGCATAGGCTTTTAAAAATCGTGGTTGTAACCCTATACTTTTTTTGAATAATTCTACCGCTTGGGCATAATCACCTTGGTTAAGGCTCAGCTCAGCTTGTAAATAACTGAGCAAATTATGCTGGCCATTGACTTTTTTCAACTGCTCAACCGTTGCCGCCATTGGCAGCAGTTGAGTCGCATCATTTGATTCAATAAAATGACGTAACTGTGACTCTGCTAGCCCGACATAGGCATCGCCATAGTTAGGGTCGAGACTGATCGCCGCATTAAAAGCAGCCAATGCCTTAGCAATATTGTCTTCGTGATCAAAGCGATATAGATAGCCTCGGCCAGCTAAATAGTGTTTATAAGCACCATCAAAGGCCGGTTTTTGCGCAGCAAACCGAGCGGTTAACTCTGCTGGTATTTGCCAACCGAGCAAGTTCATCACCTGTTGGCGAATGTCGCTTTGCGCGGCGAATAAATTATTTGCATCTAAAGTCAGCTGGATAGACTTTAACTGCCGACCATCAGCGCCATTCACTAAGCTCAAATGCAAACTGCGCGTAGATCCCATATGCTGAATACTGCCGGTGACTATAGTATCGACACCATATTTATTATAAATTCCACTAACGCTCGGGTCGTCAAGTTGTCTAATTTCACTTGTTGGTAATACCCAAGTGCTACCATCACCTTGCTGATAACCTACTTCGGCTAAATCACTACTGAGCATAGTCGCGATACCGTCACTAAAAATTTGTAACACCGGATCGCCGCTAATATTATCGAACGGTAAAAAAGCAATCTTCTTTGCTTCAACCAGCTGCCGAGCAATCAACTCTTGCGTGCTGGGCGGGAATAAAACGCTGCGTACACTCCAACCTAAAACAGCGACTAGCGGTAAAATAAATAAACTTTGGGTCAGCCAATGTTGCTGTTGCCACCAATTTTTTTTTGTTCTTAACTGCTGATCTATGGTGGCAAGATCTTGCGCTAAGGCATTTGCACTTTGATAACGTTTTGCCGGCTGTGTTTGTAGTAACTTATCAACCACGGCAATGAGTTCAGCAGGTACGCTCAGCTGAGGCGGTTTGCCGCCGGTTTCCGCAATATTTTTATCAACAAGTTTGCGCTCAGCCTCACGTTCAGCGATAAGTTCGGCTAACGGGGTGTATTTTCCCTGCGTTATAGCGTCAGTAATTTGCGCTAAATTAAAACCTAAAAAAGGTTTAACACCGGCCAACATTTCATACAAAACAATGCCGAAAGAAAATAAGTCTGACCGCGCGTCACCCGTTTGCCCTTGAATTTGCTCCGGTGCCATATACTGTACAGAGCCTGTTATTGCTAATGATGACGATTTTAGCTCGATATTTTCATCGCAAGCAATAGCCGCTACTAACGGTATTTTCGCTGGTGTTAACGCGGTTTTTAGTGCTGACTCTGGCGTTTGCTCTAGCTCGACACTGCCAATGGGCTCTAACAAGGCAGCAATGCCAAAATCGAGTATTTTAATCTGGTCATTTATATCGACCATAATATTTTGCGGTTTAATATCGCGGTGAACAATGTGTTGCTGATGGGCACAAGCAAGTGCCGCCACCATCTGCTTGGCATAATCGATAACGATATTTAGCGCCAAACCTTGTTGCGGAATAACAGCATTTAATGGCCGACCATTAACCCATTCCATGACAATAAAGTTGCTATCGCCGTCACGAGCAATATCATAAATGGTCACTATATTAGGGTGATTAAGTTTAGAAATGGTTTTCGCTTCTGCCAGTATTAATGCCTGTTGAGCATCGCTGATACGCAGCATTTTAATCGCAACAAAGCGTTCTAAAGCCAGATCTTTAGCTTTATAAACCGCGCCCATGCCGCCCTTACCTAAAATATCGATAATTTTAAAGTGCGCCATACTGTTATGATTAACTTGCTGTGCTTGAGCCGCTTGTTCCTGCTCAGAAAGCAAGGTCACTTCGCTGCATTGAGTATCTGCAATGATGATGGTGTCGTTATCTGGATTCACTTGATATTTTAATTCAGTTGATTATGTATTAATTCATTTTCATACCAAGTGTTATTGATATGCCCGAATTGAAGTTATTTTTATTTTTATTTTTATTTAACTAAATATTATTGCATATCATTTCGCTAATACACGCATAATAATCAGTAACTTAATGAGCTCGTTGGCCAGCATAACTGGTGATATTTTGACTCATGTTATAACTATCGTTTGGCTCGGCTTCCAGTAAACTCACTTGACGCGTATCACATTCCATTTTATCGCCTTTATGAATACAAAAAGACTTACTGGCTAAACGTAGCTTACCGGCATTGCGCTCTATAATGTTATTTGACTCACAAGCGTTATTCAGGGCATCAACGAACTGTTTACGAATACGGTAAATTTGTATATTTAAATGACTAGCATCTAGTCCTAAATCTTTCGCAAGGTGTTCGGCATATACCCAACCTTGTTCACTATCATCAAGACCTGCTTGCATATCTTTCGCACGTTGACGAGCAAGCGTCAGCATAAGGTAGTGATGACTACGTACTAATAAATCAATCTGCTCTTCACCACTTTGCATAACAACATGGGTGCTTTCTTCATCTAAACTGGTTTGAAATAAAAAACTTAATTCATCAAGCGAAGTTACACTAGGTCTGAGCAATTGTGTTTCAGCAATACTGCGGTTAATTTGTAGCTGCCATGTTAAGCCGTCAATATCTAAATACGCTTGATCATCAAGTTCACTGGCAGAAATTGGTTGATTCAAATTATCGTCAAGAATTTCTTGCCACCAAGAGTAGGTTTGGTTGTTATAGCTTAGGACGATATTTTGCGACTTTTGACTCGGTAATAAATGTAAATACTCTAATTGAATAGCATCGCTGTTATGCGCCACGGGAATCAAGCAATCACAAGGAGGGCTAACATCAAACACCTCAAACGCATTATTAGATTTACCTGCAAAGGTGATCACATCACCAACATTAAGCTGGGCAACTTGTTCACGAGATAATTTATTACCATTAAGCCAAGTACCATTACTACTGACATCACGCAGTAGCCAGTACTGCTCATTCCACTCAATAAAAGCATGTATTTTAGAGATATATGCATCGCTGACGTAAGTATTAACTGAGCTTTTAAGTCGACCAAAACTATGATGAGATTGCAGTAGGCAACGTTGTTGCGTTTGATTGTTAATTAAAACGGCCATCAGTTCCTCTTTTATGCTATCAGCGTTAATCCAACGTTTATTTAACCGTCAGTAGGCAACAAAAGCATAAGCCAAGTTGTCTACGCCGCGTTAAGTTAAATAATCAATATATAACTAAAAAGTGTAGTCTTTATTCTGCCCTATTTAGCTAATCAATCAAGTACATTTGTCCAATGATTATCACTTTTACTTTTTTTACTGGTAACAGTCTTCATTTCAGTGAAATATATTCGCTCAAGATTAATGTATCAAATAATTTATATCATTATTATCACCATCTGAGCGTTAACTTTATCATCAGCTACCATAGCTACGAATATTACGAGGATAAATCAACATACAACTTTGTTCTATCTCATCGTAAAAAGCTTCTACTTAATTTTACAAATGTTAAATTTATTAACATCAAATACATTCTACTGTGGCATTAAACTTTAACGGCATTTTAAATGGCTTAAAACGCAAATTTAGCTAGCACATACGGTTAAGTTTTATTTAGAATGCACGAATTATTCTATTGTAACTATCGCTAACTAGTAACAGGCTACTATTTAGTCATTTTGAGGAAAAGCATATGCTTTTTAATGGTTCGTTTATCACAGACTGCCCAATTCGTCAGAAAATTCGTGAGTTTTATCGTATTGATGAAAATGTAGCGGTAGATCATATTCTTCCTTTAGCTGAAGTAAACGTTAGTGCCCGAAGTAGAGCTTGGGAAAGAGCACGTAAAATGGTCTTGAAAATTCGTCAAGATCAATCAGGTAAGGGTGCAATAGATGCCCTATTAAATGAATATTCACTATCAAGTGAAGAAGGCGTGGTATTAATGTGTTTGGCTGAAGCCTTACTACGTGTACCTGATAAGCATACGCAAGATGCCTTAATTCGTGACAAAATATCGCAAGGACAATGGAGCAGTCACTTAGGCAGCAGCGATTCTTTATTCGTTAATGCATCGTCTTGGGGCCTACTCATTACCGGCTCTATGGTTAATTATGCCGATAAACGTAAACAAGACAGTTTTGGTTTATTGAAAAAAACCATTGGCCGCTTAGGTGAGCCGGTTATTCGTAAGTCTATGAACTATGCCATGAAAATTATGGGCAAACAGTTTGTTATGGGCGAAACCATCACCGCAGCAACAGAGCGAGCAGCAACGAAAGAACAACAAGGTTACGTTTATTCTTACGACATGCTCGGCGAAGGCGCTCGCACCATGGCCGATGCTGAACGTTATTTAAAAGCTTATCAAGATGCGATAGAAGTTATTGGTGAAGTTGCGGTGGCCTCAGGTAAAAACGACCCGCGTAAAGTACCGGGTATTTCAGTGAAACTTTCCGCTATTCATCCTCGCTATGAGTTTAGCCATAAAACACGGGTGATGGCTGAAATTGTCCCTAAACTTAAAGCACTTTGTTTGCAGGCTAAAAGCTATAATATCGGCTTAACTGTTGACGCTGAAGAATCTGAACGCTTAGACATTTCACTTGATATTATTGAAGCGGTATTTAGTGATAATGAATTAGGCGATTGGGATGGTTTTGGTATTGCCTTACAAGCGTATCAAAAGCGCGCTATTTTCGTGGTTGATTGGCTACGTGAGTTAACCGTACGTGTTGACCGTAAAATGATGGTGCGCTTGGTGAAAGGTGCTTATTGGGATACTGAAATTAAAAATGCTCAAAAAGATGGTCATGCTCATTTCCCGGTTTTCACGCGTAAGTCTTCAACCGATGTTTCTTACCATGCCTGTGCCAACAAATTATTAGAATATCGAGATACTATTTATCCGCAATTCGCTACGCATAATGCTTATACCGCAGCGACTATTGTTGAACTAGCGGGTGATGATAAAGAAGGTTTTGAATTTCAGTGTTTACATGGCATGGGCGATTCTTTATACGACCAAATAGTAGCCGGTGAAAAAATTCAGTGTCGTATCTACGCGCCAGTGGGTCAACATGAAGACCTTTTAGCCTACTTAGTCCGTCGTTTATTAGAAAATGGCGCTAACTCTTCTTTTGTTAATGCTATTGTTGATGAATCTCAACCGGTAGAGTCATTACTTGGCGACCCGGTTGAAAAAACTCAACGCTTAAAAGATAAATACAATCATCAAATTATCAAACCTATTGCTTTATATCATGACGCAAAAGGTCTAGGTCGTGATAATTCGAAAGGTTTAGATTTAACTGACATCAATGTTATTACACCATTAAAGGCGTCATTAGATAATTGGTTTGTTGACAATTTACTCAATAAAAATGATGTGCCATCAGACGCTGTTGCCGTGAAAAACCCAGCAAATCATAGCGAAATTATTGGCTTTCATCAGCACCATAATAAAGCTGACATGTTAGCCATGATTGACGTTGCTGAAACCGCCTTTGCTTCATGGTCAGCCACGCCAGTAGTTGAACGTGCAGCTTTATTGTGTCGTGTTGCTGATATTCTTGAACGTCATACCGACGAGTTGATCGCGTTATGTATTAAAGAAGCCGGTAAAATAGCACAAGACGGTATTGATGAAGTCAGAGAAGCGGTTGACTTTTGTCGTTACTATGCAGAAAAAGCCGTTGAAATTGCCGCCGATGAACGCTTAGAAGCCCGTGGAGTTATTTTATGTATTAGCCCGTGGAACTTCCCGTTAGCGATATTTTTAGGCCAAGTAGCCGCCGCTATTGCCACCGGTAATACGGTATTAGCTAAGCCCGCGGAACAAACCAGTTTAATTGCTTTACGTACCATTGATTTAATGAAGTCAGTCGGTTTACCTGAAGGCGTTGTACAAGCGGTTATCGCCCGTGGTAGCGAAGTGGGTAGCGTGATCATTCCTGATGAACGCATTCAAACCGTGATGTTTACTGGCTCAACACAAACCGGCACCGTTATTTCACAAACCTTAGCTGACCGTGGTGGCGATCAAGTGCCATTAATTGCCGAAACTGGCGGTCAAAACTGCATGATAGTAGATTCAACGGCTTTACCAGAACAAGTCGTTGATGATGTTATTTCTTCAGGTTTTCAATCAGCAGGTCAACGCTGTTCAGCGCTTCGGGTATTATTTTTACAAGAAGATATTGCTGATGACGTGATTACTATGCTCAAAGGTGCATTAGCTGAATTGTACGTTGGTAACCCAGCAAAACTAAGTACTGATATTGGTCCGGTGATTGATCAAAAAGCGCTAGACGCCCTTAATGCCCACAGCGACTACATGAAAGACAAGGGGCAATTGTTGTATCAATGCCCTATTGCTGATGAAGTAGCTGACAATGAGCATTTCTTTTTCGCACCACGCCTATATGAAATTAGCGATATTAGCGTACTTAAGCAGGAAGTATTTGGTCCTTGTGTGCATGTTGTACGCTTTAAAGGTAACGAAATAGAAGCAGTTATTGATAAAATTAATGGCACGGGCTTTGGCTTAACGATGGGCATTCATACCCGTATTGAACACCGTGCTTTTGATTTAGCTAAACTTTCACGTGCCGGTAACGTCTATATTAACCGTAATATGATCGGCGCTATTGTTGGTGTCCAACCTTTTGGTGGTCGCGGCCTTTCAGGTACTGGACCAAAAGCAGGCGGGCCGAATTATTTATCTCGTTTAGTGATAGAAAAAGCGACGCCAGATGCCGAGCAATTTAACTTATTACCTTCACAAGTAGAAGCTTTAGACGGTGATGAGCAGTCAGATAAAGAAGCTGTTTTATTTATGGACAAAGCCAATGCAGCAGAAAAAGCTTGGCGCTTAACAGAGTTAAACACCCGTCTTTCTTGTGTGCGACAATTGTTAGCAAAAATTGCCCACGTTGGTATTGTTGATGATTTAGCCGACGATTTAAACCGCACCTTAAAATCGGCGCGCTCGCAATTAATTGATATCGAAAAACGCATGAAAAAGCCAACATTCTTACCAGGGCCAACGGGTGAGTCAAATGTGCTTTATTTGGAAAATCGCGGCAATATTATCTGTTTTGCTGACTCAACGGTTAGCTTTCATTTCTGGGTACTTTCGATTGTAACGGCATTAGCGACCGGCAATACCGTGATTAGTGTAGTATCTGACTTGTATTATGACGAAGCCATCGCCTTTAGAGATAAATTCCTCTCGACAGTCGCTGATGCCGGTGTTTTCCAAGTTGCTCGCTTACGTCACTTATCAACGATGTTGACGCATCCTGCGTTATCAGGCGTCGTAGTCGACAGTAATTGTGACCGTAAACATTATATCAGTGAAAAATTAGCAGAACGTCAAGGCGCAATATTGCCAGTGATCAGCTCTGAATACTTTGATAATCTGATCCAACGTTTGTTGACAGAAAAAACCGTGAGTATTGACACCACAGCTTCTGGCGGTAACACCTCATTAATGACCTTGGTTGAAGAAGATTAACTTACTGAACATCATGCAATAAGTAGAAAGTTATCAATAAAAACGGGCATCATTAGATGCCCGTTTTTTATTATCGTTTGAATAGCCTTTTGAAATTGCTCTTTAAAATCCGTTAGCGAGTAAGCTGCCCTTCTATAAATCCTGTTTATTCATGCTCCCTTCACAGTTAAAAACCTGATTGTATGGCTACTTCGTTGGTACGGTATCAAACATCGGAATATCAGTAATACCTTTTAGCCATGGCACAGCAGAACGACACCAAATTTGATTTTTTGGGGTTAATAGATTGCGTTGCTCAATACAACCTGCTCTGATGCCATACACTCTATTAGCTGATTCAACTGAAGTGGCATAAAGTGCACTGCCACAATTTGCACAAAACCCTTGCGCTCGTTGATTACCACTTTCAGCTATTTTAATATATTCTTTTACTGCACCTTTGGTAAACCTTACACCATCAGGCTCAGATACCACGACACTTCTAAATGCCGTACCCGATAATATTTGACAATCAAGGCAATGGCAGATCATCACTTTATTTTCGTCAATTTCAGCTTCAAATTTGATTTCGCCACAATGGCAGCCACCATTAATATGCATCATGTTTTTTCTCACTTGTATTAAATATTGTTGATAACAAATTGTTAATTAGCGCCATTATACTAACGCTAACTTATAAAGTTTTACTTATAATAATAACTTCGTTAGATTCACAAATTAAGTCTATTGGTTAACTGATAAGTAAATGTAGGGTAATTGAATATGCTACGCTAAATGCGCTCAACAGTTTGAGCGCAAAAGTACAGTAGCTTTTCGAGCAATAAAAACCTCAAAATATCGGCATTTTATTAAGAGAAAAATTTCCACCACAAAAAGAAGCCGCTAAATAAAGTTAATACGGTCAAACACACCAAGGTATACACTTTAAACCAGCCTTGTGGTTTTTGTGTTTGGCAAACATCGGCGCCCATCATGACCTTATAATTTAACCAAGCGTAGATTGGCGCACTGACAAAGGAAACCGTAGTAACAAAATCAAGCAATGCTTTAATGTCTGCGCTAAAGTCACTGATAATCCACCAACTGCCGACCGCAAGTACTAATAGCGAGCCAATATAAACTTTGTTTGCTCTATTTTGTATTGCTTCACTTTGTTCTTTACTGGCAAGCAAAGCAGCACGTCGCCATACTTGTGGAAAACCATCAGCTACCGCAAAGGTAGTTGAGAATAAAGCAATAAAGGTTACCAATGCCATCAACAACCAACTCCACTCACCTAAAGCCGTACTGTAAATTCCCACTAATTGTCCAGCAAAAGCTGCTGCTGACTTAGCAAAACCATCACCTTGACCAAACATTAATAATGCCCCTAACCATAGGAAAATAATCGCCAATAAAAAGCTGGTTAAATAACCAATATTAAAATCCAACGTGGCATTTTTAGCTGAGGCTTTACCTGGTTTTTCCACACGTGAGGTAGTCCAAATAGAGTGCCAAACCGACACTTCAATAGCGGTAGGCATCCAACCAATAAGCGCAACAATAAAAGCAATGCTCGCCGCAGAGGTTAATGAAATTACGGGTGCCTCAGCTGACGGACTAAAACCTAAGCGATTGACCGCTGCAAACCAAGCTATAACGCTCGATATTACTAGAATAAGCATCATCCACTTAAGTAAGGAACTCAATAACTTATAATGACCAACAATTAATACCGCACAAACAATTACCAAAGTCAGTGCTGCCCACTGTGACAAGGAAAGCACATCACCAAAAAGATTCATTGCCAATGCAGACGTCACAATAGTGACACCAGATTGGACAAAAAACATGGTGACAAAGGTTAAAAATAAAAATAAATAAAATGCCCAATTGCCGACACTTTTATAACCATCGAGTAAGCTTTTCCCAGTGAGCCCTGCATATTTAGGACCGAACAAAAAAAATGGATATTTAACCACATGGGCAAGAATAATAAAGCCTAACAAGGCAAAGCCAAAGTCAGCACCGGCACGTGTTGCCTGAACAATATGAGAAACACCAATACTGGTGGCAGCCCAGACAATACCTGGACCTAATAGCGCAAAAATTTTACTAAACTTCATAGTAACTCGAAAGTGAATTTGAATTCACAATAACTTAATATCTCTTATTGAATTTTGCAAATTATTTTCGGCGTATAGTACTAAATGACTACACCGATTCAAGGCTTAAATACGGTAATAATATTTTTGGCAATTCAAATGTAAGCTCTTCAGCACTGGCGCTAGTTGCAATAGCGGGGGTTAATGAGGGATAAAGTACTTTATCTAGTAAACTGGTGATCATCATAAAAATAACCATCTCAGCAGCCTTACTCGGTTCAGCAGCTTTGATCTCTGCCTGAAAATTTAATAATAAATTAGCCAATCGACGATATACACCTCGGCGGTCAACAAACTCGTCAGAATCGAGCAATGATGAATGTAGCCTTGAATTTAAATGCAAGGTGCGAAAAACACTTTTTCGAGCAGATATAAAACCATAAACCTCTACCGCAAGCTGCTCTATAGCTTCTTTTAAACAGTGATACTGATTAAGCTCAAGACGGTCAACCCATAACAAAAGCTCATCACCAAAATCCTGATAAAGCAATGGCAGTAAGGATTCTTTATCTTTAAAGCGACGATAAAATGTTCCGACAGAAACCCCGGCATGTTCAGCTAGCTCTTTAATAGAAATATGTTCAAAGAATTTATCCTGTAAACACAAATGTAACGCTTCGATCAGCTTACGCTGAGTGTCTTGGCTTCTTTGCTGCTTCGGTTTAAAGACATTTCTACTTGGCATGATTATAGTGTTCAAGTCAGCTTGTAACTGACTAAATGATGCTGTTTTTAATCAGAAACAGCAATATAAAAATCAAACTTTTCCATTCGAAAGTGCTTAAAAACAATATGATACATTTACTACCAACTAATATCGGCATGACTACTTGCTCTACTTTGTCAGTAAAAATTAATAACCATCATGTTGCCGAATTGGCATCTTCCTCACATTTTACGAAGTGAGAAAATTTTCCGCATTTCATCCAAAGTTAAAATCAGGTTTTAACTAATAACTAATTCATTGTAAAAGTTAACGTTTACAATGCGCAACACTTCCATTAGCAATGAGCTTGAAGTTATCATTTACCTTTTTAAGTGTTAAATATAATAGCGTATTACCCTACGGAAGTTTCGCTTCCACAGGGCATGAAATTAGCTCAACAGAGTCAGAGTTATTCGTATGATACTTTAGCTTTATTTTTTAACTTATCTTTGTAAATAGGGTATAAGTTATAGGTAGGATAAAACTCAGTTGTAAATGCTTTCCAAGCAGTTTTTTCTATAGCAAGGTTAACTTCATTCAGTTGGTGTGCAGGAACTTCTAAAGTAACAACATGCCCAATACCCATCATGACATACCAACTTACAACCGAAACACCTTTTGGTGGAAATGCTTCAAAGAAGCCTTGATCGGTTAAAATTTGCTGAATTTCGTCTAAATTCTTACTTTGGTCGTGTTTTAAAAAAACAGTCAAAAGAATTGAGCCTTTTGGTGGTGAATCAACTGTCGACTCGGCCAGAGACGTAAAACTGCTTAAAACAAGTACAATAAATATCAGTAATTTAGTCATTAACTTTCCTTTTTTTAGATGGGCTTTAAGCATTACCAGAAATAATTTCTGTATTTATCGAATGGAAAAGTAATTCCATGTGAATATTGTTAGTGCATTTATAAGCTTTTCATTAGCATAAACATTTGATTGATCATTGGCTGAGCTAATTGCGCTACATTTGGGCGGTTAAAATACCCCCGTAAACCGGTAAATTGCACCTGAAAAAAGCGCGCATATTCAAGTGGAGTAAGTGTATTACTTAACTCATCATTATTGATTGCTTGTTCAAACAATTGCGTTAAATAAGTTTCAAATTGAGCAGCTAAATCTACACTTAACTCGTATAAGCTTGAGTCCTTTTCTGCAAATTCACTGTTTGCTTTAACCAGCATACAAATAGCACTTGGACTGCAATCTTTTGTGCTAATTACCACGTTTTCTACAAATGCACGTAATCCTCCGAGTATCGTATCGGCGCTTGATAAAAAGCCCTCTATTTGGCTTTTCATTTGTATGGTGTAATCTTTCAGTGATTCACTGTATAGCCCTTCTTTAGAGCCAAATGCAGCGTAAATACTACCTGGGCGCATATTAACAGCTTCTTGTAAGTCACGCGTTGATGTTGCATGAAAGCCTTTTTGCCAAAATAGCTGGCTAGCAACGCGAATGACATTCTCGCGTTCAAATTTAACCTTATTAGCCATATCATTCTCAATCAATTTGAACATTCGCTCAATTTTAACTTGAACAGTCGCTCAAAATCAAATACTATGTGTTTCGACGTTACTAAACCTAACTATTTATTGGAGTTAAACATGACAGAATTTACTTTATATACAGCAGAAAACGCACCTGAAGAAGCAAAACCTCTAATGGCTGATTCAGTAGCTGCATTTGGTATGCTACCTAACTTACACGCAGTAATGGCTGAAGCACCAACATTACTTAAAGGTTACCAAGTACTGCATGACTTATTTCAAAAAACATCATTTAATGCTGAAGAGCTTACCGTAGTATGGCAATCAATTAACGTTGAGCATAACTGTCACTACTGTGTACCAGCACACAGCGGTATTGCAGCTTCAATGAAAGTTGACCAAGATATTGTTGATGCACTGGTCAACAAAACACCTCTTGCAAACCCTAAACTAGAAGCACTACGTGAAACGACATTAGCAATGACACGCGAGCGCGGTGTCATTAGCGATGAGCAAATTGAGAAGTTTTTTGCAGCAGGTTATGGCAAGCAACAACTACTTGAAATAATTGTCGGTTTATCTCAAAAAGTGATGAGTAACTACACTAATCACCTTGCTGACACTCCAGTAGATGCACCATTTAAAAAATACATAAAATAAATACGGTTTTATGTATGACAAAAGGCAGCTTAGGCTGCTTTTTGTGTTTTTATTAGAAAGCGGTTATTTAAATTTTGCGGTTTTTATACTGCGTATATAGCTGCGACTCAAATGAAAGTTCAACTGTCCCTAGCATATGCTCTCTAGCGTTCATCCAAAAATGAAAGTACCCAGGAATAACAAGTGTCTCTTCCGTGCAACCCCCGATTAATATCCAAGCGCTATAATGGATAAATTTACAAAGTACAACAATGCTATTTATTTCAATTAGTGAACAAACTAATAAACATCTTCACGGTAACGGCCTTGGGCTTTGAGCGTTAGTACGTCTATGCCCATAGGTGCTATTACTTCGTCCAATGCTACCATGACGCTGCTTGCCATATCTCGTCCTCCGCAGACCAAAATCTGTGCCCCTTTTGCTATTAATCCTCGTATCTCTAAACTATCAACAGCGATTTTTTCTTGCACATAAGAGCGGTTGTTGCTACGGGAGAACACGGTGTTCAGCTCTGTCAGTCGCCTATCTTTAAGATAACTATTAAGCTCAGACTCATAGAGAAAGTCTGACTGTCGACTACGCCCTCCCCAATAGAGATGTATGCGGTGGTGTGATTTATTATTGCGGATAAAACCGACCAAAGGTCCAATACCTGTGCCTGCTCCAATCAGCACTATCGGAGCTTTACCAGAAGCGGGGCGGAAACTCGGATTGAGCTGGATAAAAGCCTCGATACTGTCGCCAACAGATAGTGAATGGAGGAAACTCGAACACAATCCACCGGAATGAAGGCGTATGCAGATCTCCAACATGCTATCTTTCGATGCAGAAGCGAGGGAATAAAATCGTGCCACCTTGCTGCCTGGCGCTAAAATACCAACTAAGTCACCTGCCTCAAAATGTGGTAGAGCTTTATTAACAGCAGATTGTTTAAAGCGTAACACAGCCGTTGGCGCCTTCACTTCAGCGCCGTAATCAACTCGCTCGACGAGCGATAGTGTCGTACAGCTAGGATAATTCGGAGTGTAAAGCAGCGACAGCTCGGTATTGATCATCCTACCCACAGTGTTGCCCCAACGGGAAAACTCCTGCGGCGACTGTCTGTTAATGGTATCGAGTGGCAGTAATTGTGAGCAACCTTTAGCAGTAAGTGCCGTTTGCACATCTTTTGCATATTGACAAAAACCAGGAAATTGTCGATCGCCAAAGCCCAGTACCGCAACGAGAAACTCTGGTATTTCAGTCATTTTATCTAACTGGGTCAGGAAGTGACTGGCCGAAGCAGGTGCACCACCATCGCCATAGGTCGCGGTCAGAATAAATAGCTGCTTTATATTTGAGTAACAACTCACAGAATTATTCGCAAAGTTGTTCATTGACATTGTGTGAGCTCGATAACCGACTAAGTTAAGCGCATTATGAAAGGTTTTAGCGAAGCCCCAAGTACTATTTCCTTCACTGCCAACTAATATTACTGTATCGGCACTACGAAGAGCGGTATTGTTGTTGATCGTCGTGGCCGACCTTCTGCGACTCCACCAAATTTGAATGCCAGTCCACGACATTAGTGGCACTGCTAGTGCGCCTAAACCTAATAGTAACCCGAGCCACCAAAGTCCTTCGCCCGTATGCAGCATATAGATAAATTCATACAATTTTTGCTTATTGTTGAAGGGTTTAAACGACAATAATTGTCCTGTAGATTGGTCAATAAACCCGCGCCCTTGATGCGTAGTAATTGAATAAACATCATTGTGATCGTTCTTGTAAGGATAAACCAATTCTCTAAGCTCACTGATAGGGATAGATTTTAAAGCGGTAAGCGTATCGATTGATGCAGGTAAATCACCTTTTACACTTTCTGGAAAAACGGGTTCTAATGATTGATAATCAGGTAGTAATTCAAAGGTCACTGCAGACATATACAGACCAGTAGTGGCCGATAGCATCAGCGCAAGAACGGCTACTCGGCCCATCTGACAGTGTAAGCGCTGCCTAAAAGCACCTTGAATAGGTCGTAAAATTTGACGCCAACCACCAAGTCGCTTGGTCACCATGATGGCACCTGAAATGGTTAACAGCAGTATAATAAAAGCTGTAATACCTGCGCCAATACGTCCAAGCGAGCCAAGTAAGTATGAACGATGCAATTTTTTCAGCCAAACCATAACAGGTGAGTTTGAATAAGCCTCGATAGTTTCACCAGTTATTGGGTTTATTAAATCTGCCCCGGTTTGTCCATTTTCAGTGTAATAAACGATAATACTTCCTGAGGGGGTGCGCTGTATTTGCTCCGCATCTGGGTGGCTAGATGCCAGCTTGCCAGTTAACTCAGCAACACTGATTGAAGGTGTTGCCACTACCTTCACTTGTGCGAACTCTATAACGGGATTAACCGATAGAACCGCACCAGTAATAGAAAGTAACACAACCAACACCGTTGATATTAACCCAAACCAAGAGTGAAATTTACGTAGCATAGCTAACTCCTAAGGCAGCCTTTTAAAATGCGTAGGTGAAAGTTTTGACGTAGCCTCGTCCAGCGGAGGGTTTACCGGCACCTAAGGTGGTCAATGGCACTACAACATCATTGCGATTGTCACGCATGTCTTCAACGGATGTATCTACTTTAAGCTGAAAACCCGAGTCAATATAACTATCAGGCAGATCAAGTGTTATCGTTAATGTCTTGCCACTGGTAACGCTCGCACCAGTCAGTCCATCATATTCACTGGTGCGCATTCGGCTGCCACGTGCCCAACCGGTTAAATGTTTATAATACTTTGACTTTTGTCCAGCAATCCACAGTGTGTGCTGATATTGACCTTTTGCATTGGTTAAATAAACAGCTAAATATGCTCCGTCACCACGATAGTTTTGTAGTTCGGTAGTAAGACTTATTTCGCGCGCTGAAGTTTGAGTACTCATTGCAAAGGAGCAAAAAAAACACAGTGTCATAGTTAAATATTTCATTGTATTATCTCTTTAGTATTCAATCGATGGTGACTTTAGGTTTGTTTTTTTGTTTATTTTTTTGGGGGTTATTTTCTGAGTGCGTTGGCGTACCTAGAGCTAAGTAATCACTGGCGTCACCTGACATAGCAAATTTAATTTTAAGTTCTCTAATCTTTAGTGACGCGGGTGAAAATGTCGCTTTTATTAGGTTTCCCTTTCGATCGACTCCTTTAACTTCGTAACAACCATCGTCCACTTTGATGCGATTAACCTTCCAACCTTGGTCTTCAATTATCTGACGTAGTTGTTCTCGAGGTTGCCACTCTGATACCGGATCAGTGCAATCATCGTCAGCCCATGCTGCGCCACTTACAAAAAAAGAGCTGATTAAAAGTGTAACTAGTTTCTTTTTTGCATTTCTTACTTTTGATTTACTCATGGTGAATCTCCTGTTGCTTTATGATTATTATAAACAGCATTGCTGACATTAAACTGAAAGCAATACCGCTTTAGTTTTATCTCAGTTCAAATGCCTCTTTATGAAAAAATAATGCTCCTTGTAATATTTCTCGTAATTCACTTTCTAATATTCTTGCCCATCCAGTCGGCCCACAAAACCATACCTCCATCATGCCTTTTGTTGAATGTTGAGTTAACAGTTGCTCTGTTGTCAGTTTTTTGCCTTTATTACTGTCATGAATGTGCAATTGAATAAGAGGTAAACCGATACAAGCCTCTTGTAAACGCTTAACAAAGGGATCTGTTGCGCTATCACGACAAGAATAATGCATTTGAGTCAAGGGCAATTGTCCCGGCTTATTTTTCAGCTCTTCAAGCTTTGCTAAAAAGGGAGTTACACCAATACCGCCAGCGATCCATATTTGTTCCGCTGTGGTATTTTTTGGTTTGAAATTAAATCGACCATAAGGACCTTCGACTGTAACTGATTGTCCAACCTTTAATTTATGTTCTAAACGTTTGGTATAATCGCCTAGTGCCTTAATCTGAAAAGTAACTTGGCCGTCACCGTGATCCGAACTCGCAATTGTAAAAGGATGAGCCCCTTCAGTGTGATTAAATGTAACGAAAGCAAACTGTCCTGCACAATGCCTTTGCCACTTTTTATTCAGTTGACACTCAACTTCAATAATACCCGCTGACATCGTTGAAATTGCATTGATCGCACCCTGCACTTGCCGTGATTGTCCTATTTTCCCACTTAGTGAGACGATACTGGCGATGCTGCCCCCGATTAGTAATAGCACCATTAACAAACCTACAGGTTGTTGCCACCAGACCAGTGGAGCTAACAATACAGCATGAAAAACCACTAATAAATAAAGTATCGGCATCACACGGTGCACATAGCGCCATATGTTGTAAGGAAAACGTTTCCAAAGCGTTAGCACAAGCATGGCAAAAACAAGATATACAGCCCACTCTCCAACGTCTTCAGCAGCATCTCTCATCATCTCAATAAATCCTGAAAAATCTTGCTCAGGTGAACGACCGTCTCGCCCAAATAGAGACTTAATTACGTCATCGCCCATTTCAATCAGCCAATGAAGGGCAGCAAACACTACCGCTAAAATCGCCATCCATTTATGAAGGCGATATATCTTATCAAGGCCATTGAATGGTGCTTCTAACCAAGCTGGGCGAGTAGCCAGCATCATGGTCACTGACATTAAAGCAATGGCCAATAATCCACTAAGGTATAGGCTATTATCATAAATTTCCCAGGGTAACGAAGGCGTTGTTATGGTATTCATCGTATAGCTCCAACCCCAGATAATGAAAATACAAACGGTTATTAGCGTGAGCGTTATACTTAGTATGTGCTGTTTCATATTAACCTCATTAATTCATTGAATGCTCAGTGTATCCTTGATTCCTGACAATAAGCTTAAAATAAGCAATGAGGTTTAATGCACGAGCAATTATCCTGAATAACCCTTCTCTTCAATCAATGCCTACCTAAAGCGTTTCTAATTCAAGCTTAATGCTGCCCCTTGAGGTTGTTTGGATATATATTAAATTTTATTTTCAGTTTATTGTCAGGAACTTGGGGTATTATCAAGGTTACTGATAAGGTTTTGAGGTACAAAATGCGCATATTATTGGTAGAAGATACCGAAGGTTTAGGTGAAGTGATACAGGGTCAAATTGCTGATGAAGGCCATGCGGTTGATTGGGTGAAATGTATTTCCAACGCCGAAGCCAGCCTTAGTACAACCCACTATGATCTGCTGCTTCTTGATTTAATGCTGCCCGATGGCAGTGGGATCGATTTATTAAAGAAAATACGTAAAGTAGGCGACACAACAGCTGTAATTATATTAACCGCCAGAGATCAAATTTCTGACCGTATAAATGGATTAAATGCCGGCGCTGATGATTACCTTGTAAAGCCCTTTGATCTATCAGAACTCTCCGCTCGCATAGCCGCCGTTTCCAGACGATATGCAGGCAATCCAAATCCAAAGGTTTACATAGGAACATTGGAGATTGATCTAACTAAACATATTATCTCTCGCGATGGTATTGCGGTCAATTTAACTGCTAGGGAATGGGCATTGCTTGAAGCATTTATTCAAAGACCGGGTACTTTACTGTCAAAATCACAATTAGAAGATCACTTGTATGCTTTTGGTGCAGAAATAGAAAGCAATACAATTGAAGTTTATATCAGTCGTCTACGTAAAAAGTTGGGAAAGGAACAGTTAGAGACAGTACGTGGTCTGGGCTACCGCATGAGATCATCAAGACTGGAAAATACATGATTGCAACAGAAACAAAAAAGTCACAAAGTCTTCAAAAAACGTTAGGAATTGGCTTAACTATTGGCGTGACTTTACTGTGGATATTAGCCCTGTCAGGTGCCGTCTATGTGTCAAAAAACAAACTTAATGAACTATTTGATAGCTCACTAGCAGAAACAGCTCAACGTATTATGCCGCTTGCGGTTGTTGAAATAATTAACAGAGAAGACCCCGAGCAAGCGCAACAAATAATGTCATTTAAAGCGCATGATGAGCGCCTTATCTATCTTGTTCGTAATCACCTAGGACAGATTTTATTGCAATCTCATAATGCTGATCCTGCCATCTTTAATCAAACTCTTCTTATAGGGTTTAATTCGTCAACGACATATCGATTTTATGGCGCCTCAGCAGTACAAAACACATTGCACATTGAGGTTGCCGAACCTCTGAAGCAAAGACGAGAAGCAATCATAGAAATGGCTACCTCGCTATTTTGGCCATTAGTATTGCTCATCCCTCTTTGTTTTATCGGTAGCTGGGTATTTGTTCATTATAGTTTACGTCATATTCTGGCTTACCGAAATGAAATTGAATCCCGTGGCAGTGGCGATCTCACAACAGTCAAAGTCGAAGGGTTACCCACTGAAATTATTCCTATCGCCGAATCTGTTAATAGTTTACTAGATCGGTTGCGACGAGCACTTGAGTCAGAAAGATCATTTACGGCAAACAGTGCTCATGAATTACGAACACCTATTGCAACAGCCTTGGCCCAAGTTCAACGCTTACAGCTAGAGGTTTCAACAAGCTCAACTCAAGATAAAATGGCCAAGCTTGAAACAACTTTACGAGGCTTATCGAACTTATCAGAAAAATTAATGCAGTTAGCCAAAGCTGAAGGTGGAGGGCTTTTGTCAGCTAAAAAACACAATCTTATTAGCCTATTAAAATTACTCGTCGGCGATTCACAACGATTAAATCCAACAAATATAATTACCCTTACATTGCCAAAAAACAAAGAATATATGTCTGCCATAGATCCAGATGCTTTCGCTATTTTGATTCGAAATTTACTAGATAATGCCATAAAACATGGCGGCAAATCTCAACCTGTTGAGATCAGTTTTTCTTGCAACGGCTTATTGAATATCGTCAATGCAGCTAGTGTTATACCAGCCGATACATTATTGCAATTGCGGCGACGTTTTGTTCGGTCGAATATTTCAGTTCAGGGCATGGGACTTGGATTAGCAATTGCCGATGCAATAGTAACCGGCGTAGGTGCAACTATGACATTCAGCTCGCCAGCGACTGGACAAAAGGATGGCTTTGAAGTGAACGTAGATTTTTCAACAATTAAAGATTGAACTTGAAAATTTATCAGAAAAAACTTGTGCCGAAATGTATTGCACAGTGAGATATGTAATAGCAATTTTACTAAGTGCTGAGTGGGAACAAACTTAATAAACTTGATATAAATAAATCTTAGAGTGAAATAAGGAGTGTGAAAATCAGTACCGTGTAACTAACCGCGCAGCATTTTTTACTTGTCATGATTTAATTTGAAGTCAGGTGAGCTGATTTTAGAAAGCCGCTTAACTATCGATTAGATAATCAAGCGGCATCTAAAATTGGTGAGATGACGCATAAGCCGGGTTTTGTATCTCTTCCGAAGAAAAGTGACAATCATTCGTCTAGGCTATAAATCGCTCTATAGCTCAAGCAACCTACCCGGTTTCCACGCGAGCCACGCTTATACTATGCTAATTTGCATTAACCTAGTCATGAAACCCTATTTGGTCTTGCTCCGGGTGGAGTTTACCCTGCAATTACTGTTACCAGCAATCCGGTGCGCTCTTACCGCACCCTTTCAGCCTTACCTGTGAGGTTCCTAAGAACAACCATCGGCGGTCTTCTCTCTGCTGCACTTGTCGTCGGCTCACGCCGCCCAGGCGTTACCTGGCACCCTGCTCATTGGAGCCCGGACTTTCCTCCCCCCCATCTGTCTACCCGAAGGCACAACGATAAAGCAGCGATTGTCTCGTCAACTCGGCGCGCATTCTACCCCAAATCATCACTAAGGTCTATTCACTAAATTAAATATCGTCACTAAGCATCTGCTGTTATAGTAATTTCAAAACATGAAATGGAGCGTATTTATGATAGAACTTTGGCATTGCCATAATACCCGTTCACTGCGCGTATTATGGGCTTTAGAAGAGATGCAGCTTGAATATAAACTACACTCATTGCCCTTCCCACCGCGCTTTTTAGCAAAAGAATATTTAACAATTAACCCGTTAGGTACTGTGCCATTCCTAAAAGATGGTGATACTACGCTAACCGAGTCGAGTGCGATGCTGCTCTATCTTGCTGAACGCTGCCCCCATCATGACTTAAGCGTGCCAGTAACACACCCGGAATATGGCGATTATTTGAATTGGTTATTTTCTAGTGATGCCACACTGACTTTTCCACAAACCTTAGTGTTAAGGTACAGCCAATTTGAGCAACCTGAACGCCAACAATCACAAGTTGTTAAAGACTATGCCATTTGGTTTTTAGCACGTTTAAAACGCTTAAATATCCACTTAGAAAACAAGCACTATTTAGTAGACAATAAATTTACCATTGCTGATGTCAGCGTAGGTTATGCACTTTATTTAGGGGAATTATTGGGTTTAGCAAAGCAGTATCAACCACAAACACTGGCTTATTTGCAAAGACTAAAGAACAGAGCAAGCTTTATGGCAATTAAAGATATAGGCCAAGAAATCAGTAATTACACCATAAAGCCGGTTGATATAGGCTAACGCGCTATGTTTTCATAGCAAAGGCTCTAAGCTTTCATAGCCAGCGCATAGTCATACAGAGCGTTTTTCTTCACGCCATGAATTTCCGCCGCTATAGCGCAAGCTCTTTTAGGTTTCATCTCGGTTAAGAGTAACTTCAATGTTGCCACAACATGCGCAGGAATGTCATTAGGGTCAATTTTTTTCCCTTCAATGATCAGTACCATTTCACCTTTGAGTTGATTTGGGTCGGCTTGTAAAAAAGTTAATAAATTATCAGCGGTATCAGAATGAATAGTTTCAAAGGTTTTGGTTAATTCACGTGCCATCACCACATAACGCTCACCGCCAAGGGTTTTAACAATATCTTCAACGGTATCAATAGCGCGACGCGGTGCATCATAAAACACTAAGGTACGCGTTTCGTTCGCCAAATCATTTAATGTTGCTTGTCTGGCGCCTGATTTTGATGGTAGAAAACCTTCAAAAGTAAAACGATCTGTCGGTAAACCGGCAACTGAAAGCGCAGCAATAGCAGCACATGCACCGGGAATTGGCGAAACATTTAAACCTTGTTGACGGCAATGACGTACTAAATGAAAACCTGGATCGCTGATCAATGGCGTACCGGCATCCGACACTAAGGCAATACTTTTACCTTCCTTTAATAAAGCGGCTATTTGTTCTTGGCGTTGACGCTCGTTATGGTCATGCATCGACATAGTTTTATTTTTAATGGCAAATGCTGATAACAATCGTTGAGTATGCCGCGTATCTTCACAGGCTATAATATCAACCTGTTCGAGTATATCTCGCGCCCGTTGACTAATATCACCAAGGTTACCGATAGGTGTGGCAACTATGTATAAGGTGCTAGGCTGAATTTGAGAATCCGACATTTTAAAAATACTTGTGTTGAGACTGAAGAGGATGAAGTTTATTATAAAGCACTATTAAAAAGTATGGATTTATTAACTTTGACACTCACTAAATGGTTTTCATCACATAAAAGTCGCTTATGTGCACTAGCAACGGTCGCTATTTTAACTAGCTGCTCAACAACTCAGCTAAATAAACCAGCAAAGTCATCAGTAAAAAAAACGGATGTTATCCAAACGCTTGAAACCGCATTAACGGCAGAGCAACTGGTTGCAAATGCATCGGTGCAGATGTCATCAAACGAAAATGACGCCGCAGTGACTTCGCTACTAACGGCCAGTGAGCTATATTTAATCGAAGCCAAAGCACACCAAGCACTTTGGTTAGTGAAACAACTTAATGCCTTGGCTGAAGCCCCACAGCAGCAATATCAATTAGCGGTCATAGAAGCCAAAAGCTTATTGGCTTTAGAAAAGCAACAAAAAGCTTATCAAGCACTGAATAGCGCCAATAATATCAAAGAACAGTCTCAACTTACTCATGGCCTAGATTATTATCAAACCCTTGCAAGCGTACAAAGTCAAAGAAATTTACCCATTGCCGCACTTGAGGCCAACTTACACGCTTTTGCTAAAAACTCAACAGCAAGCACTGATGATATTGAGATGATTTGGCAGCAACTTTGCCAGTTATCACCTTGGCAGCATCAACAGCTAGTTAAAATGTCGCCACCCAACATTAAAGGTTGGAGTAAGTTACTCACTTTTGCCAATAAGTTTGGTGATGACGACACTCGCTTCAAGCGTTATTTAAGTCAATGGCAAAGAGAATTCAAAACCCATCCTGCACAGCACATTGTTACTAACTTAAACCAACAACAGCCAACACTGAGCAATGAGTTTGAGCATGTTGCCGTTATTATTCCACTGTCTGGTAAGCAAGAACGTGCCGGTAAAGTTGCTCAGCAAGGCATACTTGCTGCGTACAATATCAACAGCGGTAAAACCTTACACTTTATCGATTCAGCAACACTGGACATGACCACATTAAGCGCAACGCTAACCGAGCTAAGCATCGACTATGTGATTGGCCCATTATTAAAAGAGAATGTAACAAGCTACTTAGCACAAACTGAAATTACACTACCAACATTATTGCTTAACCTGCCTGAAGAGGTTAACTTGCTGCCACATCAAGTTGCCTTATCAATGCGACCAGAAGATGAGGCAATGCAAGCGGCTACAACGCTTAGTCGTCAACATTATCAACAGCCTCTTATTTTAAGCCATCAAGACAATGCTAGCCGCCGTATCGCGCAAACATTCAGCCAACAATGGCAGCACATTACGGGCCAAACGCCAGAGATGGTGTTTTTTAATAATGACGCAAAAATGCAAAATCAACTGCAAGCAAGTCTTGGCGTCGACTTAAGCCAACAAAGAACCAAAGAGCTTAATAGGCATATTAAATACTCAATTAAGAGCGAACTACGTAATCGTCGCGATATCGATATGATTTACGTGGTTGGCTTACCGCTAGAGACAAAATTATTAAAACCTTATATCGACGTAAATATCAGCCCATTTGCTGATTTAATTCCGGTATATGCTAGTTCTCGCAGTCACAGCACTAAAATAGATAAAAGTGATAATCGTGATTTATCCGGTTTAATCTTTACTGAAATGCCTTGGCAGTTAAAAAGTAAGCTACAAAATAAAGCTTTAGTAGCACAAGCAAAAAAATTATGGCCTAACCGCAGTGATAGCTTACAAACCATATTTGCTATGGGATTTGATAGTTTAGCCTTAGTCGATAAAATTTCTGCGATGCAAAATAAAACTTATGTCCGTCATTATGGTCAAACTGGCATATTACAACTTGGCAGTGATAATATTTTGAAGCGTAGCTTAATTTGGGGTAAATATAGTCGTAGTAAGGTGCAAGAAATTGCTATGGACTAATAAAACCAATACCGTCACCACGGGGAAAAATAGTGAGCAATTAGCCGCGCGCTATTTAACCCAGCAGGGTTTATTATTACGAAGCTGTAATTTTCAAAACCGCCGTGGTGAAATTGATTTAATTATGACTGAGCATGACATTTGGGTGTTTGTTGAAGTGAAATACCGCAAAAATTCACACTTTGGTGGTGCTTTAGCTGCGGTATCAGTAAAAAAACAGCAAAAAATTAAACAATGTGCTGAATTTTATCTGCAACAAGCAGGATTAAATGAATATAATACCCCTTGCCGATTCGATGTTATCGCCATGCAAGGTGACATTAACAACCCAGAAATTACTTGGCTTAAAAATGCCTTTTAATCAATGCCTTTACGAAATGAGACAACGGAGCTAATTCCACCATGTTAGAACGGATAAAAAGTAATTTTACCGAGAGCATACAAACAAAAATTGCCGCCAGCGAATTATTGGCTGGACCAATAGAGCAAGCAGGCATGACCATGGTACAAAGCCTATTAGCCGGCAATAAAATATTAGCCTGTGGCAATGGTGGTTCAGCCGGTGATGCACAGCATTTCTCTGCTGAATTATTAAATCGTTACGAAACCGAACGTCCGCCATTACCCGCTATAGCGCTCACAACTGACAGTTCAACCATTACTTCAATTGGTAATGACTATCATTTTGATGAAATTTTTTCCAAGCAAGTACGTGCATTAGGTAACAATGGTGATGTGCTACTGGCTATTTCAACTAGCGGTAATTCGCGTAATGTTATTAAAGCTATTGAGACCGCAGTATCACGTGACATGCCTATTATCGCCTTAACCGGCGGTGATGGTGGCGATATTGCGGGGCTATTAGGTGAAAATGATGTTGAGATTCGTGTGCCTTCAAGCCGAACCGCACGTATTCAAGAAGTACATTTAGTGGTTATTCATTGTTTATGTGACATTATAGATACTACACTATTTCCGCAATCTGAGGGTTAATATGTCGATAAAATCAATTATCAGCACACTTGCTTTAGCAGCCCTGCTGCAAGGCTGTGTTGCTGCTGCTGTCGTTGGTGTGGTCGGTGGCGCAAGTGTCGCAACTGATAATCGCTCTTTGGGTAATCAAATAGACGATCAGAAAATTGAACTCGATGCCCATGCCAATATAGCGAATAGCGAGGCCTTAAAAAACAACACTAATTTGCATGTTGTCAGTGTTAATGGCAGCGTACTGGTTGTTGGACAAGCGCCTAATAGTTATTTACGCGACCAAGCGATAAAAGCGATTAATGACGTTAATGGTGTCAACCAACTTCACAACCAAATTCGTGTTAGTAATACCACGTCTTTTACCACAAAAACCAACGACGTTTGGCTAACATCAAAAGTAAAAGCCGCGTTATTTGGCAATGAAGAACTCGACTCGAGTAACATTAAAGTCGTGACAGAAAATGGCGAAGTGTTTCTTATGGGGTTAATTACTAAAGCTCAAGCCGCCATTGCCGTTGATATTGCACGTAATGTTGGCGGCGTTAACCGAGTATTTAAAATTTTCGAATACTTAAAATAATCCCTTTCAAAGAGCATACACTAGGCAGATAAAACAAAAAAGCAAATCCCTGATTTGCTTTTTTTATATCACCAAGTCCTTAATTTTAAGACTAACATTAGCTCTCATTAACGTTTGTTGTTTTGTATCTAGCTTAGTTATTCACTAAACAGCCTTTCAAGCCACGACTTCTTCTTTTGTTGATTAGGATCCTGTTCGCACTGGGTTTCATATATCAAGCCGGTAGTCACCGCTGGTAGTAACTGCGAATTATCACAGGCTTCTACCACTGCCCGGCCACTTTTATTATCAAAGCGTACTAATTCAATACTGGCTGGGACATTAACTTGCCGACTCTGAGCGTCAATTTTATTCATAAAATCAGCAAATAATACCAATGCACCACTACTACCGGTTAATTTTGTTGGCTTGTTATCGTCTCGACCTAACCAAGCAGTGACTAAAGTATTATTATCATAGCCAACAAACCAGCTGTCTCTTTGATCATTGGTGGTGCCGGTTTTTCCTGCTACGTCTGTACCTTTAAGGCGCCAAGTTAACGAGCGAGCGGTACCTGAAGTCGTGACCTTATTTAATGCAAAATCGAGTAAGTAAGCCGCTTGTGTGGAAATAATTTGCTGATCTAGTGCTTGAAATTGCCATAAGGTTTCACCACGAGCACTAACAATACGCTCGATTGCATGAGATTTTTCAGCGACACCATGATTAGCAATCGGCAAGTAAAGTTGGCTTATTTGTACTGGCGACATATTTAATGCCCCCAGTAACATAGAAGGTCGAGTAACAATATCGTCTTGATAACCCAATAAATGTATCGCTTTCGCGACATTATCTAAACCTAATTGCATGCCAAGATTTACCGTCGGCACATTAAGGCTTGAGACCAGTGCATCAATTAAATGTACTTGGCCGCGATATTTACCATCATAATTTTTCGGCTGCCAAGCTTGCCCACCTGCATTAGCAAGTGTGATAGCTCTATCTTCAATGATACTAGCTAAATTAAAGCGCTGATAACGTTCCAACGCCGCAAGATATACCGCAGGTTTAATTAACGAGCCAATAGGTCGTTGAGCATGCAATGCTCGATTAAACCCAGCATAACCCGCTTCTTTGCCGCCAGCTAAAGCCCGAATACCGCCTGACTTTACATCTGAGATCACCATAGCAACCTGTAATTCAGAGCCTGATTTTTCTTCTAAACTCGGTAATTGCTGGTCAATACTGGCTTGTAAAGCTAACTGTTGATTAATTGAAAAACGGGTAAACACCCGTACACCCGATTGTTGCTGGTATTCTGATAAGTGTCGTGACAGTTCGGCTTTAACTAATTGCAAATACGCTGGAAACTTTTGTTGCTGTACTCGTCGTTTTTTTCTGATCGATAAAGGCGACTCAACCGCCCGTTCAAACTCATGCCGAGAAATAATTTCTTCTTGATACATTAAGCGCAAGACTAGGTCTCGTCGCTTAGTTGTGCGCTCGGGAAAACGCCAAGGATCATAATAACTAGGTCCTTTAACTTGGCCAATAATCATCGCCATTTGTTCAGAATTAAGGGATTGGATAGACTTACCAAAGTAGAAGTCTGCTGCCAAGCCAAAGCCGTAAATACCATTGGCGTAATGTTGTCCTAGGTACACCTCATTAATATAGGCTTCTAATAACTGATCTTTGCTGTATCGATATTCCAAAATTAGCGCCATGATGGCTTCATTAGCTTTGCGCCATAAGGTTTTCTCTCTGGTTAGAAACATATTTTTAACCAGTTGCTGCGTTAAGGTACTACCGCCTTGTACTGTGCGACCCGCTCTTAAATTTTGGTAAAGTGCCCGCAAAATACCGAATGGTGAAACGCCATGATGAAAATAGAAATCTCGGTCTTCGATGAGTAATAACGTATCCAACAACTTTTCAGGCACGGTTTGTAAAGACACTAATACCCGATCTTCTTTGCTTTCAGGTAAAATTCTATCCAATAAAAGGGGTTCTAATCGTAGCTGCGAAACATGTTCATTATTACGATACAAGGCTTGGACTTTACCATTAGCAAGGTCAATGGTGATTTCTTGCGCGGGCTCAATTCCACCACCAAAATCAAAAGCACGACGATAAATAATCGCTCGACTTTTTGACAAAGCAAACTCACCCGGACGTTGAGCCTTGGTCACTTTTTTATAACGATTGGCAATTAAAGCTTGTTTCAAATTGGTCAGTGCTAACTTACTGCCAATACTATATTCTTCAACCGCACCGTAAACCTGCACGGGTACTTGCCAGCGCTGACCTTCAAACTTATCACGCACTTTACCATCAAGATAAATACTGTAAATAAACAGCATAAACATCAGTAAAACACTCATTTTAACCGTAAACCAAAATGACCAACGCAACAGTCGTTTTACTCGACTATTAGCCATTTTCTCAGAAATTTTTGCATTTTCTGGCTTAGCCTTACGTGTTTTTTTTGTCGATGTTTGAGAAGTTTTTTTTGCCGCCATATTTGATTAAATTGCCTCTAAGCTACATGAAAGTCGTGATCTTAATCGCACTAACACTATATCACTAATGATATATTTTAATGGCTAAAATTAACCAAAAACAGCATAAGCCACAAGCATAGTGATAAATTTAACGATATAATTCAGGCTTTATTTTAGCTCATAGCAATCGGACTAATGACTTGCTCACCTAGTAAGAATTACTTAATCCGTTTGGTATCAATACCCATAGGTTATTTATGTCAGCTTTTAACATGCTAGTAGTACTTGGCTCAACAGCATCAGGTAAAACTAAACTGGCAGTAGCATTGGCCCAAATGCTAAATGGCGAGATTATCTCCGCTGACTCTCGGCAAGTATATCGTGGTTTGGACATTGGTAGTGGTAAAGACCTCGATGAATACCAAAATGTTAAACATCACTTAATTGATATTGTCGATCCTGGTTATGAATATAGTATTTTCGATTTTCAACAAAACGTTATTGACGCCTACCAAGAAATTACCAATAAAAATAAGCTTGCTATTATGGCCGGTGGCTCGGCACTTTATGTTGACTCGATACTCAAAGGCTATCGACTGATTGAAGTGCCAGAAAATAAAGCGCTTAGAGCTTCATTAGCAATACTTTCTCATGATGATTTAGTGATTAAATTACAACAACTTAAGCCAAATCTACATAATACTACGGATCTTATTGAACGTGATCGACTCGTGCGCGCTATTGAAATAGCACAAGGCGAACATGACGCACAAGACAACAGCAATGATTTTCCCGATTTAAAGCCGCTAATATTTGCCATAAAATGGCCAAGAGAGGTTATTCGCCAACGCATTACCCAACGTTTACAAGAGCGGATGACGCAAGGATTAATTGAGGAAGTAGCGCAACTACACGCGCAAGGCGTAAGTTGGGAAACCTTATATTTTTATGGTTTAGAGTATCGATTTATTGCTCAGTATTTACAAGGAAAGTTAAGTAAAAACGATTGCTTTCAAAAGCTCAATTCAGCCATCCATCAATTCTCAAAAAAACAAGATACTTGGCTGCGCCGATTAGAACGCAATAGTTCTAAAATTCATTGGCTAGACGGCGATAAAGATGTCCTTGCACAAGCGATGAAAGTTATCGCACAATTAAGTCGCTAAATTAACTTTAGCGCTCACTAACATTACCGCTGAACACTGACCATTCTATCAGTATTAGATAAGCAAACATGGCACTAATGTTGTTAGCATAGTGCCATATTTGCTAGTCAGTTAAGTATGGATGCTAGCTACAATAGATAAAAAGCTTGTTAGCGAGTAAACCACTCACTCAGCCACTAATGCTAGAAAAAACCTAACGGGTTAACATCATAGCTGACCAATAAATTCTTGGTTTGCTGATAGTGCTCTAGCGCCATTTTATGGGTTTCACGACCAACACCTGACTTTTTATAACCACCAAATGCCGCATGTGCTGGATACAGGTGATAACAGTTAGTCCACACTCGTCCGGCTTGTATTTTGCGTCCCATACGATAGGCTAAATTCATATCGCGTGTCCAAACCCCCGCACCTAAACCAAACTCTGAACTATTGGCCAGCTCAAGTACTTCCGCTTCATCTTTAAAGGTTGAAAGCGAGATCACCGGACCAAAGATTTCTTCTTGGAATACTCGCATATCATTGGTGCCTTTTAACAAAGTCGGTTGAATATAGAAGCCATTTTCATGCTCTCCAGCCAGAGTTTCAACTTCACCACCAAGTAAAACTTCAGCCCCCTCATCACGACCAATAGCGATATAGCGCATAATTTTATCAAACTGTTCTTGAGAAGCTTGTGCCCCCACCATAGTTTCGGTGTCCAACGGGTTACCACGCTTAATCGCTTTAGAGCGTTCAATCACTTTTTCAATAAATTGAGGATAAATATCTTCATGAACAAATACCCGTGATGGACAGGTGCAAACTTCACCTTGATTAAAATAAGCTAGCACCATACCTTCAATACATTTGCTCAAATATTCATCTTCATGATCCATCACATCTTTAAAGAATATATTCGGTGATTTTCCGCCCAACTCAACCGTGGAAGGAATTATATTTTCAGCTGCACATTTCAAAATATGCGAGCCAACCGGCGTTGACCCCGTAAAGGCTATTTTGGCAATTCTAGTACTCGTCGCCAACGCTTGACCTGCTTCTTTACCATAGCCATTAACGATATTTAATACGCCACTAGGCAATAAGTCACCAATAAGCTCAGCTAACACTAAAATTGATGCTGGTGTTTGTTCTGCTGGCTTTAATATTACACAATTCCCCGCCGCTAATGCTGGTGCCAGTTTCCAAGCGGCCATTAATATTGGAAAATTCCACGGAATGATCTGCCCAACCACACCTAAGGGTTCATGAAATTGATAAGAAACGGTATTTTCATCAATATCGCCAATAGAGCCCTCTTGTGCACGTAAACAACCGGCAAAATATCTAAAATGGTCAACCGCTAAAGGAATATCAGCCGCCAAGGTTTCTCGTACGGCTTTACCATTATCCCAAGTTTCAGCTACCGCTAAATAGGTTAAATTTTGCTCAATACGATCGGCGATTTTCAATAAAATGTTCGAACGTTCAGTAACTGATGTTGCACCCCATGCGTCTTTAACCTGATGGGCTGCATCTAGCGCCAGCTCAATGTCTTTATGATTAGAGCGTGGAATTTGACAGAAAACCTGACCATTGACAGGGCTAATATTATCAAAATACTGACCATCACATGGCTCAAGCCACTGGCCACCAATAAAGTTTCCATAGCGTGATTTAAAATTAATGAGTGCGTTTTCTGTTCCCGGTGCTGCATATATCATAAGACTTTCCTCTAGTTGTATTTATAGTTATTTCTGATTACCTTAGTCATGTTGAAAATTTAAACTATGCTATTAATTCAAAAAAGTTGACTGCCAGTACAAATATAAGGCGTGATAATAATGATTAAGGAAACGTTAGCGGCAAAACGCAAAAACCCCAAAGTGTTAGTTGAAAATAAAATTAGCTTTGCAGGGCCTGATACCGAGCTGAGTATTTACGATACTTTTGAGCAAGCAAATCGGGTGCAATTAAGTTCTGATCAACTGCTATTTTGCGGTATGGTGGCAGGTAAAAAAGTGATGCACGACGATCATGCTAACTATGAGAGCGAGTTCCTTCCCCATGAATCTTTTGTTATTGCACCTAATCATCAAGTTGAAATCGATTTTCCTGATGCTAAAATAGATCAGCCAACAACCTGCTTAGCCATTGAAATATCGCTTGAACGGATCGGAAAAATAGTTAACCATATTGAGCAACAAGCACCACTGGATAAAAGCTATGGTCAATGGCAATACCATCATCATTTAGTACATACTCACCATAACGCTCAAACTCAAGCCCTACTGGCTCGCATAGTACAAATTTATACCGAAAATCATCAAGATCGAAATTACATGATTGATTTAGCCATATCTGAATTAACCATTCGTTTACTGCGCCACCAAACACGCGACTTTATTATTGCTCATAGTGAACAAACACCCGATCACAATGGCATGAGCGCCGCCGTGAATTTTATAAACCAAAACTTAGCAACAAACTTGAACATAGAGCAGCTATGCAAGTTGGCATGCATGAGCCGTACTAAGTTCTTTCATCAGTTTAGAGTGCACTTAGGCTGTACTCCTGCGGTGTATCAACAACAAACTCGACTAAAAAAAGCAGCCATGATGATAAAGCAAGGGCAGCAAATCACCCAAGTTTGTTTTGAGCTAGGTTATAATAATCCTAGTCACTTTAGTCGTTGCTTCAAACAATTTTTTAACCTTAGCCCGAGTACTTTTAAACGTCATTATTTAAGCAGCTAAATACCGAGATTTATGTTTTGATATGTCGTTTGGTTTTCCTGGTTGCTTGTGCATTAGCAGGGTCGTCCGGCCAAAAATGCTTTGGATATTGTGCCTTCATATCCTTTTGCACCTCACGATAACTCCCTTGCCAAAAAGCAACCAAGTCTTGTGTCACCTGAATAGGTCGTTTAGCCGGTGAAAGTATTTCAATAATCAAGGGCACAGCACCATTATTTACCTTATCACCAACCGTAGGAGTTTCAGTAACACCATATAGCTCCTGCATAGGTAAAGACACAACAGGGGCTTGTTCTAAACTATAGCGAATAAGACACTTTCGTCCCGTTGGACCAATAAAAAAAGTTGGCGCTATTTGTTCAAACGCTTGCTGTTGTTGATAACTTAATTGGTTCAATAATAGTGCCGAAAAGTCCACTTTTTCGAGTTGTGCTTTCGTCGTAATGTCAGTTAAATAAGGCCCTAACCATTGCTCTAAGTTTGCTAATAAAGCAGCCTCACTTACCTCAGGAAAAAGTAAATGCGTTTGGCTAGTCGTTAGCCAGCGCCAGCGCAATAATAATTGCTGGCTACTATCATCAAATTTTAACCATTGTAGGCCTTTCTTGCGAATTTGCTGACACCAACAGGCGACTAACAGTTCTGCGGCTATTTTTTTGGCGCTATTCTCTTCTTTAACAACTAATGCCCCGATCACTTGATGTTGAGTGGAAATAATGCGGTTAAGTTGTTGATCAAACTGTAAATGGGTTTTGCTTTGTGTTTTAACTACGCCCCAAGCCATTGCTTGTGACAAATCAAATTCTGCAGCAAGCGCTACGGATAGGGTATGCCGACGTTGAAATAACTGCACAGCAATAATAAATTTTTTGCTCGCTAGGGCGTCCGACTCACTCATGAGCACACCTTTACCATAAGCCGTTAAGTAATCACCTTGGTTATTTCTTTGTTTCGCTATGCGCTCTGGATAAGCGTGCAGCAATATTAAACCACAATGCTGTATCGGTAATTCATTAAGTGTTATGCAAAGACTGGAGCTCAACTTAGCTTGCTGCAACGTTTGCTCAGCGATCCTAGTTATTACTTGGTTATTCGCTAAACGAAAGAAGCGCTGTGCTTGTACAATAATACGCTGATGATGCGCTTTTTTGGGTTGTTGGCAAAGCAGCATAACACGGTGAGCAATATCACAATCATCCGTACGTTGTTGCGGATTAAAAATATCACGTTCTTCTAATAACGCCACCAGTAAACAAGCCAAAGATAATAAATGCAAAATCTCCTGCTGTTGTGCTAAATGCTGCGCACTTAACAACATTTTGGCAAACCTTGGATGACAGGGAAAAGCCGCAGCTTTTTTGCCATCTAGGGTTAGTTGTTTTTGTTTTGTCAGTAAATCTAGCTCAATCAATTCCTGCCAAGCGAGCTGTTCACGTTTGCTATCAGGCATTTCAATCATAGGAAGTTGGCTGCAATCACTTGCTCCCCATCTTGCTATCTCTAGCAACATAGGCAATAGATCCGCCTGTTGTATTTCACTGATACTTTGCTCGTTTCTGCGTTGAAAATCATCCTTACTAAATAAACGCAGGCAATGTCCGGCTTGTAAGCGCCCGGCTCGCCCGGCACGTTGAATGGCAGAGGCTTTAGCAATACCGCGCTGAGTGAGTTTATTACTCAGTGTTTGGGTATCATAAATCGCGACATTTTCTAGGCCCGTATCAATAACAAGATTAACCCCTTCAATCGTCAAACTTGTTTCTGCAATATTAGTTGCAAGCACTAATTTATTTTTACCGTTTTTTGCTGGCGCAATGGCTTGCTGTTGTTGAGCAAGTGCTAAATCACCATAAAGCGGACAAAGCAGCATAGATTCAGGCATAAAGCTCAATAGCTGCTCAGCCAAATAACGAATATCGCCCGTGCCGGGTAGAAAAACCAATATCGAACCTTGATGTGAGTTAACTATCGACTTTAATACACTTAACGCATGCTCTCGCCATAGCCTAGCATTAGTAGGCGCTTGATAGTTGATCTCAACCGGATAACTTCGCCCTTCACTTTCTAGGCAAATAGCATCCGGCAGTTTTTGTATTATGCTATCGGTCGCCAATGTTGCCGACATCAGCAAAATCTTTAAATCATCACGTAAACCTAATTGCACATCGCGCGTTAAAGCAAAGGCTAAATCAGCATTGAGTGAACGTTCATGAAATTCATCAAATACCACTAAGCCACAATCAGCTAACTCAGCATCGTGTTGAATTATCTGTGTTAAAATCCCTTCAGTGATCACTTCCAGACGGGTATTTTTCGACACTTTACTTTCATTACGTAAGCGATAGCCGACGGTAGCACCAACAGGTTCGCCAAGTTGCTTTGCGAGATAGCAGGCAATATTCTTGGCGGCAATGCGTCGTGGTTGCAATAGGTAGATTTTTTTCCCTGATAAACATGCTAAATCTAATAACCATAATGGTAAGTACGTTGACTTCCCTGCCCCTGGAGGTGCAGTTAACAATATGGTTTGATGTTGATTAAGTGCACTAATGACATCATCTCTAATGTCATCAATAGGGAGTTGTTTGGCCGGTAGCGTCATAAATTATAAAGCGTTATATTAATTTTAAGTATTTTATGAGCGTAATATTATCATAACAATGCCATAGCCATTGTCGGTTATTACAGCCATCTCGCATAAATAACCTTAAACCATAAAAGCTTAAAACATGGAGTAAAGGATGAAAAAAAGAATGTTTATTGCCTTAGATATTACAGAGACCGATAAAGCCAAGCTGGCGAGTTGGCGCGATCAACACTTATCACTGGCGTTTAAGGCAATTGACGAGCAAAATTTTCATATTACCTTGGTGTTTCTTGGTCTAATAGATAACCGACAACAAGCACATTTGACACAATTGATTAATCAGCAACAAGCAGATATTCGAGCATTATTAACGCCCGTTTTGCAGCAAAATCAAAAACTGTCGATGAAGCTTTCACAAATCGGTTACTTTAAAGCTGCAAAAGTGCTGCATATTATGCCATCAACTTGCCCTGAATGGTTGATGCGGCTAAATAAGGCTATTATTTTGTCATGTAATGAAAGTGCAATAGCGATAGAAAACAGGCCCTACCAAGCTCACTTGAGCCTCTATCGCAAAGCCAAATTTAACTTGCCTGAGACCTTAACAACACTGCAAGAAAGCACTTTACAGCAAGACATCTGCATCAATAGCTTTAGCTTATATCACTCTTACTCTACTGATTTAGGTGTAGTTTACCAAGCCGTTAAAACGTGGAAAATAAACTAAAACTGGACATTATTAAAATACATGCTTACTTGGCAAAAGCACAAAATACTGTTATCAATTACTACCCAATTTAAAATGGAGTTGAGCAATGGAGAGAATTGTAGAAGAAAATTATTCGATAACATCGCAATCAAACATTTTGCAAGTCGAGGTTTTTGGGCCTTTTAATGGCCATGTCACCGAAAAATACATAGACGATATGTATGGCGCCTGTGAACAATTTTCTGGTCAACCTTGGGGGTTATTAATTTCATTTTACGGTAATAGTGTTTTTTCACCAGAAGCTGAAGAAGCATTAATAAAGGTCAATAAGTACCGCGTTAAACATGGGCTAATTGCTAATGCCAGTGTGTTAATTGATAGCAACACTGCTGATATTCAACAGCTACAACTTAGAAGAATTTATCAAGCATGTAATATTACCTTTTATGTTTTTAGCGATATTAGTAATGCGCAATCTTGGTTAGAGCAGTTTTTACAACAAACACCGGATGATTAACTAACTAACTTACTTACTTGATGAAATTAAATAAAAAAAGCTGAGATAATCTCAGCTTTTTTAGTTGCCAATGCAGGTTAAGCATTGGCTAATTTTATACACTTACACTTACTTAAACTCAGTAAAGTCAAAGCGCTTTGACATTAGTCATAAGCGCAACTAGATTAATGCTTTGAGATCAAGTCAGCAATGGTGGCAATACCTAGCCCTGTCGCACCTGCAGCCCACAAACTAGAGTCCTCAGCATTATATGCCGCGGCTAAATCAAAGTGTAACCAACCGGCACCTTCATTGCCGACAAAGCGTGATAAGAACCCAGCGGCATTGCTTGCACCACCCGCACCACCACCTTTTTGTGTGCGACTATTTGCAGTGTCAGCAAATACCGATGGGCATTTATCCTGATGCCAAGGCTCTAAAGGAAATTGCCAAATAGCTTCACCAGTAGCGTTTGCTGATGCTTGAGCTTTTGTCACAGCGTTATTATCCAAGGCAAATAATGCTGAATAATCGCCACCAGTTGCCATCACAGCAGCGCCAGTTAAGGTTGCTGCGTCGATGATCATTGGCGCACCCGTTTCACTTGCTGCCATCAAGCCATCAGCCAACACTAAGCGGCCTTCAGCATCAGTGTTTGCAACTTCACAAGTAACACCATTTTTATATGTAATAATATCGCCAAGTTTATAGGCATCATTACTGATCATATTCTCAGCGCAACATAAGTACAATTTAACCCGTTGATCTAAGCCTTGTTTAATCGCTAATGCTAATGCACCGGCGACAACAGCAGCACCGCCCATATCACATTTCATATCAAACATGCCGGCGCTACTTTTAATACTGTAACCGCCACTATCAAAAGTAATACCTTTACCAACTAAGCATGCAGCCACTTGGGCATTGGCATCAGCTGTAGGGTTAAAGTCAACTTCCAGTAAACAAGGTTGGTTAATACTACCTTTGCCAACGTTATATATGCCCATCCATTGTTGTTCTAGCAATTCTTCACCTTTAATAAGGCGAGTAGTCACATGTTCAGGAGCGAGGTTAGTAATATAATCAGTTGTCAGTTGTGCAAGCTTCAATGGATATAATTCAGCAGGTGTTTGATTCGTTAAATCACGGCTCCAAGCATAAACCGCAAGTTTATTATTCAAGCGTTCAATTAACCCTGGTTCACCACAAAAACTGATATTTTCTAGTTTATCAACGCAGCTAAAGCCGAGCGCAAAAGCCCATTGGCTAGCTTCATCCCAACCCTCACCGCTCAGCAACGCATGGTCAATATCTAGTTTTTCTATCTTACGTGCTGCCATTTGAATTTTTCGTAATCGATAAGTCGCGTCTTGAGGTAAGTAAATAGCAATACTGTCAGTTGCAATTTGGATGGTTTTTCCTTGCTGCCAACCTTGTGCATGGTTATTTGTTGTCAATGTTATTGATACTGGAGCAGAATTAGCTGTTGTCATGTTCTCACCTTTACATTTAATTTAAGCTAATAGTTTACACTATGCCGGCAAATAATTAACCTATAGCTATGATTTATCAACTACTATTTATATGGACTTTATACTAGCGCCAAGCACACTCATCAAACGTTATAAGCGCTTTCTTGCTGACGTCATAATTGAAGATGAGCAACATGTTAAAACAGCAATAACCATGCATTGTGCTAATACTGGCGCTATGACCGGATGCGCTGAGCCCGGAGATACTGTGTGGTATAGTACTTCTGACAATTTAAAGCGTAAATACCCTAACAGTTGGGAGCTCACTTACACACAAGCACAGCATTGGATTTGTGTTAATACCATACGGGCAAATCAACTCACCGAAGAAGCTATTATTCAAGGTAGCATTAAAGAGTTTTGCCAGCACAGTCAGCTCAAAAGAGAAGTTAAATACGGTGAAGAAAATAGTAAAATTGATTTTCACCTTTATGACGTTAACGGTCGAGAAACTTTTATTGAGGTTAAAAGTGTCACGCTGCTTGAAGCCGAGCAAGGCTACTTTCCCGATGCCGTGACCCAACGAGGGCAAAAACATTTACGCGAGTTAATGGCAATGGCTGAGCAAGGGCATCGAGCAGTACTTTTCTTTGCCGTATTGCACTCAGGTATAAATGATGTAAAGTCTGCCTGTCATATTGATCCTAAATACGCAGAGCTGCTGCTTGAGGCGAGTCAACAAGGGGTTGAAATAATGGCCTACAAAGCAACATTTGAAAAAGAAAAACACCTATTTAAAATGGCTTTAACCACTAAAGTGCCGGTTCTACTTTAAGTAATAAAGAGTAAATAGAGACAATAAAGATTGACCTTATCGCAAAAAGCTTGTAAAAGAGCTTGCTTATAATTTATTGTCGCCTTAGATAACGTTTAGACACAGCAATATTTTTAACATTATCAAGAATATTATCGATTAAGCCTTGAATTTTATATTAGCAAACACAATATATGTGGAATATTTCAGGTCTAATTAAATTGGCAGTTGCAACCAAGCGATAAAATTACATTAAGTAACTTTTTTATCGATTTAGGTCTAGTAGCATTAGGAGAATTAACATGCCAACACACAAAACATTAGGTATTTTAGCATTAGCAGGTGTTAACCCTTACGTTGAAAAGCCTAACGAAGAATACATGAACGAAGCACAACTAGAGCACTTTAAAAAAATTCTAGATGCTTGGCGTGTACAGCTTCGTCAGGAAGTTGATCGTACCGTAACGCATATGCAGGATGAAGCAGCAAACTTCCCTGATCCCGTAGACCGTGCAGCTCAAGAAGAAGAGTTTAGTCTTGAATTACGTACGCGTGATCGTGAACGTAAACTGATCAAGAAAATTGAGAAAACCTTACAGCTTATTGAAGATGACGATTTTGGTTTTTGTAACTCTTGTGGCATTGAAATTGGCATTCGTCGCTTAGAAGCTCGCCCAACAGCTGATCTTTGTATTGAATGTAAAACTCTACAAGAAATCAAAGAACGTCAACTAGCGGGTTAAAAACCAATATTGTTGGAGTTTATCAAGCCTTTGCGACCAGATAATGCAAGTTATTATCGTGGTCGCTTTGCTCCTTCCCCTTCCGGTTTATTACACTTCGGCTCTTTAATTGCAGCATTAGCAAGTTATCTCGACGCCAAGCATAATAACGGCCAATGGCTGCTTAGAATTGAAGATATTGATCCTCCTCGAGAACAATCCGGTGCCAGCAGTGAAATACTCAAAACCTTAGAAAGCTATGGCTTACATTGGGATGAGGACGTCCTTTATCAAAGCCAGCAAAGTGCAATTTATCATGAAGTATTGGCTGAACTAGCAGAACAAAAACTCAGCTATTATTGTCGCTGTACTCGCGCGCAAATAAAAGCCCAAGGTGGCATCTACCAAGGGCAGTGTAAAAACCTCGCACAACCTGTGAATAACAGTGCTATTCGCATTAATAATACTGTCGGTATTTCGCAATATAATGACCTCATTCAAACCCAAGTCACCTGTGACACTAAGTTGGCACAAGAAGACTTTATTGTTGTACGCAAGGATGGTCTATTTGCCTACCAATTAGCGGTTGTTGTTGATGATATTTATCAAAATATTAGCCATGTTATTCGAGGTTGTGATTTACTGGAGCCAACAGCAAGACAACTGAGTTTTTATCAAATTTTACAGCATAACGCCCCTAAATTTGGACATTTCCCACTTGCTGTCAGCAAACCAGGCTTTAAGTTAAGCAAACAAAATAGTGCCCCTGCAATAGATAAAAACAACCCGCTACCGTCACTTTTTTCAGCCCTAGTTTTTCTGGGTCAACACCCCCCTAATGGCTTACAAACGGCCAGTGTTGATGAGCTTTTAACTTGGGCAATCACCCACTGGTCAATTGCTCAAGTACCAAAATCACAAGAAATAATTTTACAAGTGTAATAAACGCCGACTTTTCATTCGGTTTGCATTCTCTTTTCTCTTGCACTGTTATATCATTGCGCGAGAAATTTAACAAAAAATAGGGTCCAACATTATCAAAAGCGTGATCAATTTGTGTAAAAAAGTACTCGGAAAAGCACGAAAAAAAACCTCTACTCTGCCATCATTTGAACAGCCTAAAATACTTTCTCGTGATCAGCACCCTGTATCTAGAAAACACATCAGTCATAATGCTTTAAAAGTATTGTATCGCTTAAATAAAGGTGGCTATGACGCCTATTTAGTTGGCGGTGGTGTGCGTGATATTTTATTAGGCTTAGAGCCAAAAGATTTTGATATTGCCACCAATGCCACCCCTGAGCAAATTAAGGCCTTGTTTCGAAATTGCCGACTGATTGGTCGTCGTTTTCGCCTAGCTCATATTGTGTTTGGTCGTGAAATTATTGAAGTAGCTACCTTTAGGGGCCACCACGATAACAACGAAGAAAATAGTTGCCAAAAAATTTCTAAGCAAAGTGAAGATGGCATGCTACTGCGTGATAATATTTACGGTAGTATTGAAGAAGACGCTGAGCGTCGAGACTTCACTATTAACGCACTTTACTATTCCGCTAAAGACTTTAAAGTTTATGATTTTGCTAACGGTGTTGCAGACGTATACGCCAAGCAAATTCGCTTAATTGGCGATCCTGAAACACGCTACCGCGAAGATCCAGTGAGAATGTTACGCGCGATTCGTTTTGCCACTAAATTAGATATGGAAATTCACGCTGATTCTAAAGCGCCAATAAAGTCGCTTGCGCCTTTAATGGCTAACATTCCGCCAGCGCGCATGTTTGAAGAGTTTTTAAAGTTGTTTATGTCTGGCAAGGCGGCAGAAAATTTTCAGCTATTACGTGATTACAGCTTATTTCAATATTTTTTCCCTGCGGTAGATCAGCAGCTTAATCAGCAATCTCATGCCTATTTAGCTGACTTTATTTGTTTAGCAATGAAAAATACCGATCATCGTGTTAATACTGAGCAACGCGTTACGCCGGCATTCTTATTTGCCGCTATGCTTTGGTATCCAATGCAAGAACAAATACAACGTTTAAACAGTGAAACACAACTAACACCACAAGATGCTTTTTTCGGGGCATTAAGTGAAATAATGTCAGAGCAACAACGTAGCATCGCCATTCCAAAGCGTTTTCAAGCGGTGATGAAAGATATCTGGATTCTACAAGAAAAGTTAGTTCGACGAGATGGTAAGCGTGCCTTTAAAGCACTTGAACATCCAAAGTTTAGAGCAGGATATGACTTCTTATTATTACGTGCTGAAATTGAAGGCGTTAAAAATAGTCATTCTGAGCAAGCAATAGCATTGCAAGAGCTTGCCAAATGGTGGGGTGATTTTCAAGCTTGTAACGCAGACACGCAACAAGTGATGATAAAAAGTATTGTGCCGAGTAAAAATGGTCCACGTCGCAGCACACGTAAACGTAGAAAACCACGTGTGCAAAACTCAAGTAGTGACGCATAATGGCATTAGCCTATATTGGCTTAGGCAGTAACTTAGCGGATCCGCAAGCACAAATAGCGGCGGCATTAGCTGAGTTAGAGCAACTTGAGCATTGCTTACTTAGTCAGGTTTCTTCTTTATACTTTAGCCGTCCCATGGGGCCACAAGATCAGCCTGATTACATGAACGCTGTGGTTGCGATAGAAACAAGCTTAAGCCCTATCAAATTGCTCGATCAGCTGCAGGCTATTGAAAATAATGCTGGACGGGAGCGTAAAGACAATCGCTGGGGTGCACGAATATTAGATTTAGACATACTTTTGTATGATCAACAATTGATTAATACCGAGCGCTTAATCATTCCCCATTATGGTTTAAAACTGCGCGAGTTCGTTTTATTGCCTTTAGCCGAAATAGCAAATGAACTTATTTTGCCCGATGGCGATAGCGTTAAAGCACTTGCTCAGCAGATTGAAAAGAATGGGCTAAAAGTTCATAGTAAATTACGTTAGTATAATAAATTTAACATTAGCAACGATTAACGCTGCACCATAAAAATGGAATGAACATGGCTAAAATAACCACTGCCACTTTACAGAAAATGAAACATCAAGGTGAAAAAATCACCACCATTACCGCTTATGATGCTAGTTTTGCTAAAATATTCGATCAAGCAGGCATTCATGCAATATTAATCGGTGACTCATTAGGTATGGTCTTACAAGGCCATGACGATACGCTACCTGTTGAAATTGAGCATATGGCTTACCATACGCAATCAGTAAAGCGCGGAGTCGAAAACACGCTTATTATCGCTGACATGCCCTTTATGAGCTATGCCACAACTGAGCAGGCTTATATTAATGCCACTAAGCTGATGCAAGCTGGCGCTAGTATCATTAAGTTAGAGGGTGGTGAGTGGTTAAAAGAAACCATCAAAGGCTTAGTTGAACGCGGTATTCCTGTCTGTGCTCACTTAGGCTTAACACCACAATCAGTCAACGTTTTTGGCGGTTTTAAGGTACAAGGCCGAGAAAATGATAAAGCACTAGAAATGATTGAAAATGCTAAAGCCCTAGAAGCTGCCGGTGCACAATTATTGGTTTTAGAGTGCATTCCAAGCAGTTTAGGTAAAGCAATTACCGAAGCAGTTTCAATACCAACAATCGGTATTGGTGCAGGTAAAGACACTGATGGCCAGATTTTAGTTATGCATGACGCCTTAGGCATTTCATGTAGTTATATGCCAAAGTTTTCACGTAACTTTTTAATCGATACCGGTGATATCAAAAAAGCCATCGAGCTTTATATTGATGAAGTCAGTAAGGGTAATTTCCCAGGCCCTGAGCATATTTTTAAATAATTAAAGCCAATCAGACTAATTTATTGAGCACTTAACGAAAGTTAAGTGCTCTCACATTGAGTAAAAAGTAGAATACCATGCAAACAATTGAAACAATTTCGACTTTGCGTAGCGAAATTAATCTTTGGCGCCAGCAAGGTCTTAAAATTGCCTTCGTGCCAACGATGGGAAACTTACATCAAGGGCACATTGCCTTGGTTGAAAAAGCCAAACAAATGGCTGATAAAGTAGTGGTGAGTATTTTTGTTAATCCAATGCAATTTGGCGTTAATGAAGATATTGATAACTATCCTCGCACTATGGCTGCTGATCAAGAAAAATTAGCCATTGGTGGATGCGACATCCTCTTTATTCCTACCCCCGCCATTATCTACCCCAAAGGCCTAGATAAACAAAGTTATATTGAAGTGCCCAATGTCTCTGACGGTTATTGTGGTGAAAGTCGCCCTGGACATTTTCGCGGTGTGGCAACCGTGGTTTGTAAGTTATTTAATATCGTACAACCAGACATCGCCTGCTTTGGTTTAAAAGATTATCAGCAAGTACAAGTAATTCAAACCATGGTTGAAGACTTATCAATGCCAATTGAGATCTTGCCAGTAGAAACCGTTCGAGAAGATTCGGGCTTAGCGTTAAGCTCACGTAATAATTATTTAACTGCAGAAGAAAAGAAAATAGCCCCGGCCTTAAGTCAAAATATTCAGTGGCTAGCAAAAGCCATTCAAAGAGATAATGATTTTATTGGTTTAGCAAAAAAAGCCGCCAGTTATATTGACAATGCTGGCATGAAAACAGATTACATTCATATATGCCACGCCCGCACTTTACAACCAGCCAGTGAAGACGATAAAGAGTTGGTCATTCTTGCTGCTGCTCATTGTGGCAAAGCCAGATTAATTGATAATTTACGTATTAGCCTAACTTAAACGTTTCTTAATGTTGGTGATTGTTGCCAGCTAGCAACAAAAAAGCGACTCATCTCGTAGAACTTTCGGTTCTATTGATAGTCGCTTTTTTATTGATATACTCAATTACGTTAAAATTTAGCCGTAACAGATCATTCGATATATTACGGTTTTGACATGGATAATAATTTAGGTAAGAAGGTTTCACTTTCTAGCGCTAGCTGCATCTGCTCAGTTAAGACATCTTGTAAAATCGTTTTTGACGTTAACGGATTCGCTAATACCACACGAAAAACTAAGGTTTTACGTCCTTGATATTTTTTCACTTCAATACGCGTACGCGAAACAAAAGATTTGCCATTTTCACGTTGACGCTTTTGAATAAATTTAGTTAATTTATCGAGGATAATATTAATTGTTTCTTGCTGTGCATCATCGGCGTTAGCTAACAATGCTTGTACGCTTGCTGGGTTATAACGATATGTCAGCAAGCATAGTTCAGGCGCGGTGATCAGCTCAAAATCTTCATGCTGCGTGATCAACTCAGCAAAATAATGCGCTTTTTCAATACTACTATTAATCAGTAACTCATAGCCTGGGCGACTGATCACATGCAATGCCGCATAAACTAGCATTGCCATACCCGGACGCGAGCCTTCTAAAGTATGACTACCTAAATCTTTCGAGCCTTTACGCAAGATATATTCTGCATGGTGTTCAATAGCGGCAACAGAAGCCGGATTTTTAAACACCACTAAACCTGCACCCATCGGCACGTACATTTGTTTATGTGCATCTATGGTAACTGAATCAGCGAGTTCAATACCTTTAAGCATCGGACGATATTTTTTCGAGAGTAGTGTTGCACCGCCCCATGCAGCATCAACATGAAAGTGTGCTCCGTAATGCTGAGCAATTTCAGCCATCTGCGTAAGTGGATCGATATTACCGGTTTCAGTGGTACCGGCAACACCAACAATGCTCAACACGCGAATATTTTCATCAGCTAACTGCTGACACTTTGCTTTCAGTAATTGACAGTCAATTTTATTGTTTTCATCGGTTGGAATAGCAATAACACTATCTTGTCCAATACCTAAGACATCAGCCGATTTTTTCAGTGAGTAATGACCACGCGCTGATACTAAAATAGCTAAGCCATCATACTGGTAATGCTTAAGTGCTTTATACAAGCCCTCACGTGCCACACCTTTAAAGTTAGCATCAGGCTTTAACAAGTTATTGCGAGCCACCCAAAGTGCCGTTAAATTGGCAATCGTGCCGCCTGAGCAAAATGCCCCTAAAGAATGATTAGCACTGTGCATCCACTGTTGATAGAAAGGTTCATCACCTTGATAAACCAAACGGTGCATCATGCCTAGAACTTGACGCTCCATTGGAGTAAACGCTTTAGAAGTTTCAATTTTTACCAAGTTTTGGTTTAGACCTACCATCAACTTTGATAGCGGTAAAATAAAATAAGGTAATGCAGAAGTCATGTGACCAATAAAGTTTGGACTAGAAGTATGTACTGACTGAGACACTAGCTTATCAAGTAAGTGGTGCATGTGATCTGAAACAAACGCGGGCTCTTCGGGGATCAATGAGTTAGCAAAATCCTTTTCAATTTCGCTTAACGCTTGCTCCGTGGCTGCAATATGCGCACCAAGAAAACCTGCTAAATTTTGTGATATCTCATTCTCTATTCGACCTAATGTGGAATCAGGTGCAACAGGAATGGTAAAAATGCGATGTAAAGACTCTTCAGATACTTTTGCCGCGCGTTTACTCAGCGTCATACTTACTTCACTATTCACGACTTGCCTTAAGCAAGTTGATTTATATAAGTGCGGCACTTTAATAAAAAATGAGCCAAAAGTCTCGTTATTTCCACTAAAGTTGAGCTTTTACAGAAATGTTGACCGGTAATTACCTTAATTTAACCAAGTAACGTTGCGGCATAAACTAAACCAAGTTCAACAATTGCTAAGCTGCTTAACGCCATCATAAATACAGTTTTTTTAATATTGTTAGTCATGTTATTCATCCTAAATTACAATTAATATACTTAAGCTATATCAACTTTCAGGCCAAAAACACAAACAACTGAAATATAAGATAAAAACAAAAAAAACAGATTTTAACAGTGTTATTAGTTTGTAAAAACAAGCTAAAATATTGTTAATTTCGCCAATTTTTTGTTTTTATACAAAGCTTAATAATTACTCAACATGATTAATTCACAGCCTTAAGATTTGATAATATCAAGCTGCCAACACTGCTGACCACTGGCATGGAACTTTGCCTCAAACGGCGTTAAAGGTTGAGTAACGCTCACCGTTGATATCTCGCCTTTGAAAGATAAAACCTCAGCAGCTAGCTGAAACTCTTCTAAGTAAAGTAACCAATTACTGCGTAAAATAATCTCTTGCCCAACGGCAATAATTTGTGGGAACACCGCACTGCCGTGCCAGCGTCTTTGCACATGTTTAGCTTTCGGCCAAGGGTTAGGATATAAAATGTAATGCTTAGCCACCGGCCAATTTGCAGCAACCACCAGGCGGTAAAAATCATTTAAGTCTGCGCGCACTAAATGATAATTTTCAACCTTGCCTTTACCGTCATCATGTTCAACTTCACCAACATTACGATTAATTCTGTGGGCTGATTTATCGACCCCGATCACTAACGCGGTTGGATTTTGTTTTGCTAACAACCGAGTACTTTGACCAACACCACAACATGAGTCTAAAATAATCTCACCCGAAAAATCTTGCACAATGGCGTTAATCTCATCAAAAGCTTGTTGAGTATGCGCTTGTATCGGTTTTTGCGACGGGTGCGCTACATGCTTATTAACAATCGCAAGCAGTTTTTCATGTATACCCGGTTGATTGGTGACAATCGCTTTCGAATCACCTGTAATTTCTGTCTCGGTCATTAACTTTTACCTATTTACTTATTTAGCTATTTACTTATTTAGCTATAGTTTTCAATGCCAAAAGGTATTAGCTTCTTAAGCCAATACCTTTAGTAATTAACACCATAGCAATGGTGTATAAACTAACAATAAAAACGCCTAACACGCCAAACGACAAGGTTAAACTAACATCAGATATACCCAAAAACCCGTATCTAAAGGCATTAACCATATAAACAATAGGATTGATTTGCGACACTCCTTGCCAAAATTCAGGTAACAAGCTAATCGAATAAAATACCCCGCCTAAATAAGTTAATGGCGTCAGTATAAAGGTTGGAATAATTGAAATATCATCAAAACTACCTGCGAAAATAGCGTTAATTAAGCCGCCTAAAGCAAAGGTGGCAGAAGTTAAAGCAACCGTAGCAATAATGACCCAAATATTATGAATTTGTATATCAACAAAAAACATCGCCACAATAGTAACAATACCACCGACCAACATACCACGCGCCATACCGCCGCCAACATAACCGGCAACAATCACCCAGTTAGGTACTGGAGCAACGAGCATTTCTTCAACATTTCGTTGCCACTTAGCACTGAAAAATGACGAGGCAACGTTGGAGTATGAATTAGTAATAACACTCATCATGATCAAGCCTGGGACAATAAATGACATATAATCAAAGCCACCCATTTCACCAATACGCGAGCCAATTAACGAGCCAAAAATAACAAAATATAAACTGATAGTAATGGCTGGTGGAACTAGCGTTTGTATCCAAATACGCATAAAACGTTGTATTTCTTTATTAAGAATACTTTTAAGCGCAATAAAATTTCTCGATGATGCCATAATATTTATTCCTTAACTGCGCTATCAACTGACGCTTGGCCACTACCAACAAGACTAACAAATAGCTCTTCGAGTCGGTTACTCTTATTTCGCATACTTAGCACTTCAAGGCCTTGCTTATTAAGCTCAACAAAAATGGCATTAATGGTTTGGCTCTTATTAACATCGACTTCTAGCGTATGATCATCAATAACTCTGGAACTCAAATTATCTAATGCTACCGGAGCACTGTTTGGCTTCAGATCAAAGACAAATGTTTCGACATCAAGTTTCGCTAATAGCGATTTCATATCGGTATTTTCAACGATAATACCTGAGTCAATAATGGCAATATTACGACAAAGCATTTCAGCTTCTTCTAAATAATGTGTGGTTAAAATAATAGTAATGCCCTGCTCATTAAGCTCACGTAAAAAGCCCCACATTGAGCGACGTAACTCGATATCAACACCGGCCGTTGGCTCATCAAGAATAAGCATTTTAGGTTCATGCATTAATGCGCGAGCAATCATTAAACGACGCTTCATACCACCAGAGAGCATACGTGCAGCGTCATTACGTTTCTCCCATAAATCGAGCTGCTTTAAGTATTTTTCGGCACGTTCTACGGCTAACTTACGTTCAACACCATAATAACCGGCTTGATTCACCAGTATCTTCATTAACGGCTCGAATTGATTGAAGTTAAATTCTTGCGGCACTAAACCAATAAAACTTTTCGCGGCTTCAAGCTCTTGGTCAATATCATGACCAAAAACAGCAACACTGCCAGCGGTTTTATTGACTAAAGAAGTAATAATACCAATGGTTGTCGACTTACCGGCGCCATTAGGACCAAGCAAAGCAAAAAAGTCGCCCTGCTTAACGGTAAGGTCAATACCTTTAAGTGCTTGAAAACCACCTTTGTAGGTCTTCGTTAATCCTGATATTTTTAGTGCTGGTAGCATAGCGAACCTCAAAAAAATTGCGTGCCTTTAACGTGGGGGCAAGTTGGCTATTTTCAACGTGTAATACCCTATTGTTCACGTAATAGTGACGAACAAACGAAAAGTTGCGATGAATGCGTTTGCCTTACCCTTGTATACATTTTAAAGTGAAGGCAAAAATTAAGGATAAACAATGTTGATAACTAAGCTATCGCGATGGTGTGCATTAACCGCCATTTCCGTGTCATTAATGGCTTGTCAGAGTACTTCTGAGCCAGTACCAACTCAAAGCGTAAACCACATGCCTTTAACCGTTGAACGCATATATAAAGATGATGAATTTAGCTCACAATGGCTAGGACAAATTCGCTGGCTGGCCGATGGTAGTGGTTACACTACCATTGAAAAGTCTGAAAAAACTAAAAATAATAAAACGGATAAAAACAGTAACAACGATGCTAAAAAAGCAGAAAGCATTGGCAAAGATATTGTTTTCTACGATCCAAATACTTTAGCTCGCCAAGTACTCATTTCAGCAGATCAGCTCATTCCAGCAGGTAAAGACCAAGCTTTATCAATCGACAATTACCTTTGGTCTGATGATCGCTCGCAACTGCTTATTTATACCAACAGCAAAAAAGTTTGGCGTTCGAACAGTCGCGGTGATTATTGGATTTTAAACCTGAAAACCAACCAACTAAATCAATTGGGTGGTAAGGACGTTAAAGATAGCAGCTTAATGTTTGCCAAGTTCTCACCTGATGGCAACAAAGTGGCTTACGTGACCGACAATAATATTTATGTTGAAACACTAGCAAATCATCACATTAAGCAACTCACCTCAGATGCGGGCAACGGTATTATCAATGGTTTGTTCGATTGGGTGTACGAAGAAGAGTTTTCAATTCGAGATGGTTTTCGTTGGAGCCCTAACGGTAAAAGCATTGCCTACTGGCAGCTAGATACCCGCGGCAGCAAAGACTTCACCATGATCAACAACACCGATGAACTTTATCCAACGTTAACGACGTTTCCTTACCCTAAAGTGGGCGAAGAGAACGCCTTAGCAAAAATTGGTATTGTTAATGTCAGCAATGCTAAAACCACTTGGGCCAAGTTACCTAACAATTCGCGTGAAATGTATGTGCCGCGTATGAACTGGTCTGGAAATTCTGAGCAAGTATTAATTCAACACGTTAATCGCAAGCAAGACACCAACAAACTCTATCTTACCGAGATAAAAAACGGTGATGTTGAGCTGATACTAACCGAACAAGAAGAAAACTTTCTCGACTTTTATGATGACGCTAAATGGTTAGAAAGTGGCACTGATTTTATCTGGAAGAGTGAACGCAGCGGTTGGCGTCATATCTACAAAATATCACGCGATGGTAGCAACATAGTAAATTTAACCAATGGCGCTTTTGATATTACCGACGTGCAAGCAATTGATGAAAAAAATGGTTGGATATACTTTATCGCTTCACCTGATAATGTCGCACAGCGTTATTTATATCGCAGTAAGCTTGATGGTACGTTATCAAATCAACGCATTACACCGAATGAGTATGCTGGTTCAAACCGCTACCAAATGTCGCCTAACGGCCAGTGGGCAATTCATTCATTTTCAAGCTTTGCTCAACCAACCCAAAAACAATTAATTAAAGTTGCCGGACATCAGGTAAAACATCAATTAATGACCAACGAAAAGCTGAATAAGCAATTGGCAGCACTAGCGAAACCTGAGCATGAATTCTTTCAAGTAACAGCACAAGACGGTGTGGTACTTGACGGTTACATCATGCGCCCTGCTAACTTTGATGCCAGTAAAAAATACCCCATTATATTTTATGTTTACGGCGAGCCAGCCGGACAAACAGCACAAGATAAATGGCGCGGTAATGCTTACTTATGGGATCAAATGCTAACTGAGCAAGGCTTTATTGTTGCCTCAATTGATAATCGCGGGACACCTGCACCTAAAGGCAGAGCATGGCGCAAATCAATTTACGGTGCCGTCGGTATTTTATCATCACGTGATCAAGCTGACGCATTAAAAGCGATGACAGAACGCTGGTCATATATTGATAGCGACCGTGTCGGCATTTGGGGTCACTCAGGTGGCGGCTCAATGACCTTGAATATGCTATTTCGCTACCCTGAGTTATACAAAGTCGGCATATCGTTAGCACCCGTGGCTGATCAACGCCTGTACGATAGTATTTACCAAGAGCGTTATTCGGGATTACTTAGCGATTATGCCGAAGGCTATGAACAAGGTTCACCGATCACCCATGCTAAAAACCTACAAGGCAAGTTATTGCTCATTCATGGTACCGGTGACGACAACGTGCACTATCAAGGTACAGAACGATTAATCAATGAGCTGATAAAGCATAACCGTCAATTTGATTTTATGTCATATCCAAATCGCAGCCACGGCATACGTGAAGGTGAAGGAACCACCTTACATTTGAAAACCATGATGACCAATTACTTTAATGAGCATTTAAAGTAAGCGATTAAAAATAATATGCACTGAGAGTATTTAGTGCTAATTGCTAGTAAAAGGGAGTAATCCGGTTGATTACGTCCCCTTTACTGCTATTTTAATACATAACTAAGCACTGATGAGAGCCGACATCTCGAGTGTTGGTGTAAGATCAGCAAGAATATGACTTAGATCAACAATACCCCATGAATAATAAAGCAGCTTCATCAAGGAGCACTTGTGATTTAAAACGGTCGAAGCAAAATGTCCCAAACATTGGTCTTCTCGTTACATATCGTACAATGACTCATTCAATAACTGAGTGTTCATTACAATTTCAACAGGCTTTCGGCTTGATATAGAGCTCCCAAAACACAACATTATTTAAACAAATATGGGTGATATTTCATATGGGAATAAATTAATTAATATTGAGAAATAATTTACGTTTAAGCAATTTGACGGACACTTTCCATTGAGTTTTTATCTGATGTTTAAAACCTTTAGCTTTCCATGTTTCAAATGCAACAACCTTTGATTGTAATTCATCTAAGATAGATTTATTCAGGTTAAAGGCACGGATATCATCCCATTCAACGTCTCCGTAACCGTAAAAACTATTTATCTTATTTTCCATATGAATCACTGACATCCACATAAGTTTATTTCTAACGGGAGTAACCTGCTTGACTTTACTCCACTGACCATGACGTTCATTTGTCCAAACAGTTTTATAGCCTTCACTTTTCTCAATTAAGCTTAAAAAAGGATTATGGACATGGGAGCGTTTAGCAAATCGAACGATAGGCTCTACTTGCAAAGTGTAACCATCAACAAAATCGATAGCCATAAAGTCTTGTTTCGAAAACTGAGATTGAACTTCTTTAATATAATCTTGATGCAAACTATCATCATTATCTAGTCTAGAGGTAATGAGATAAGGTTGAGTTAACCTCGATTTTATCTCAGTATTTATTGATGGAAAAAATTCTTTCATCCCATCAATAAATATAGGTGTAAATGCTTCAAATTCATTATCTAAACGAGCAATCGTTTCGCGGAATATTTCAGGAGTCGAGATATCAAAAAAAACTAACCAGGTGAAGTTTTTTTCGGTTTGGGCTTTAAGAGATGAAAAACAATAATTTTCAAAAAGCTTAAGACGATTTTCCATCCAACTATCTGTCAATACTGCCGTATTAGTACGAGTGGTTTGCCAATCTGAACGACATAGATTGAAGCGAGTTAACACAAAATGTTGAAACATTATTATCCCATAAAACGGAAAGTGGTGAAGTTAAATTTCAAGTTATTTCATCCCTTATAACAATACATTAACTACACAAACAATAATCATGACACACCTAGTGATAACCTTTGAACAGTTTAAAGTAATCGACTAAATTTACTGGTTCTAGTAGATTATTCCCTCCAAAGATCTGTTGTTCCTCTTTTTCTTGCGCGTTATCAACATGTAATAAAAAATAAAGTCATACATAAAAAAAGCCTGCAAATGCAGGCTTCTTATTAAGCTAGATATTGCTTATCTAAGACTTACCAGCACGTGAAACATAATCACCGGTACGGGTGTCAACTTTAACTACATCACCTATTTGTACAAATAGTGGTACACGCACTACAGCACCGGTAACGAGTGTTGCTGGCTTGCCGCCGGTGCCAGCAGTGTCACCTTTTAGGCCAGGGTCTGTTTCAGTAATAGCTAATTCAACAAAGTTAGGTGGATCGACCGAGATAGGGTTACCGTTCCAAAATGTGATAGTACAAATATCACCTTCAGCTAACCATTTAGCTACATCACCAACTGCTTTTTCGTCAGCAGCAATTTGCTCAAAGGTTTCGTTATTCATAAAGTGCCAAAACTCACCGTCAGCATATAAATAGCCAAGCTCTGAATCCATAACATCGGCACCTTCAACACTTTCACCCGACTTATAAGTTTTCTCCAATACCTTACCTGATATCAACTTACGAATTTTAATCCGGTTAAATGCTTGCCCTTTACCTGGTTTTACGATTTCATTATCGATAATGTTACAAGGTTCACCATCAATCATTAATTTAAGTCCAGCTTTGAACTGGTTAGTGCTAAAATTAGCCATAATTATTATGCTCGCTCGTTCACGTAGTACACGTAAAGGTTAAAAATTGAATATAGAAATGCCGCAAATAATAACCCAAATCAGCGATAAATTGCACACTTCTTGGCAAAAAGAATTAGCAAATGTTATTACAGATCCAAAAACCTTAGTCGAGTTGCTCGATATTCCACCAGAAAACTATCAACAACACTTTGCCGCGCGTAAATTATTTCCAGTGCGTGTGCCACGGACTTTACTATCTCGTATTAAAAAAGGCGACTTTAATGACCCTATTCTAAAACAAGTAATGCCATTAGATGTCGAGTTTTCAGTGACAGATGGCTACGTAGAAGATCCACTCGAAGAACACGACACAGTAGCGCCTGGGCTTTTACATAAGTACAAACATCGGGTATTGATGATGGTAAAAACCGGCTGCGCCATTAACTGTCGTTATTGTTTTCGCCGCCATTTTCCATATGCTGACAATAGCCCAAATAAAATTCGCTGGCAGCAAGCGTTGGGCTATATTCGAAATCATTCTGAGATCAACGAAGTTATTTTTAGTGGTGGCGACCCATTAATGGCCAGCGATGAACATTTACAATGGTTAATTACTGAAATTGAGCAGATTACTCATATTAAACGTTTACGTATTCATACCCGCTTGCCAATTGTTATTCCACAGCGCATAACGCCAGCATTGGTTAGCACCCTAGCAAAAACAAGATTAAAAGCCACTATTGTGTTTCATATTAATCATGCCAATGAAGTTGATGAAAATGTTATTCAAGCCATTGAACCTTTACGTACGGCAAGAGTGCCATTATTTAATCAAAGTGTATTACTTAAAGGAATTAACGATAACGCAGATATTCTCGCAGAGCTCAGTGAACGCTTATTTGATGCTGGCATCCAACCCTACTACTTACACCTATTCGATAAAGTGCAAGCCGTTGCTCATTTCGATTTAACCGAAGCAGAGGCAAAAAAAATAATTATCGAGCTGATGGCGATTTTACCGGGTTATTTAATGCCAAAACTTGTCAGAGAAATTGCCGGAGAGGCCAGTAAAACGCCGATCAATTTAGCTTAATATACCGATGAAAACATTGCTGATCCATGAGCAAAATAATCGCTTCTTTGCTGAGCATAACAAGTTCAGTAATTTAATCGCAAAATTTGTTCGAGAAGCTAACAAAAATCAAACCAATTTGGCATAATAGTGTAATTGAACAGACCAAACGAATACGAGCTATTATGAGCGAAGCAGTACACAAACAATTAATCGATAATATTTCAATAATTTTAAAAAAGTCACTTGCAGCAGACGCTACGTTAACCACATTACGCGAAGCTAAACAAGCTGGTTTTGCAGCAATATTTACCGAAGATGCTGGTTTTAAATGTAGCGCAAATACTTTTCAACCTTATGTTGAAGAAGTGGCGAATGATTTGATTTTTTGGCAAAAAACTTCAGATCAACAAACTCTGATTAATATCGTGAAAAAAATTGAACAATTATTTACTGTTTTAGCTAAGTTTGAACAAAGCTAATCGTAATCATATCGATAAAAAACGCAGCTAAGCTGCGTTTTTTATTGACTGAATATTGCTAAGCAACAGTGAGTTATTTTATAACATCATCGGCAAAGGTTTCTCTAAACCAGTCATCAAGCATTTCTTTCTCGTAACTTAATGTTTTATTTCGATACCTTAAACCCGTATGTGATAAAAAGCCTAAATCTTTCAATGATACCTCTTTACCTTTAATCACCTTATTATCAGCATTTAGTAATTGATAACTAAAATCTATACGTGGAAAATATATACTCTTAACAACACGAATACGTTTAATGCCACTAAAGTTAACGTCACCAGCTAAATCTACATCAGTAATATCGAGTATAAGCTTTTGATTTTCAGGCAATGATGCTGCCAACTCAGCAAAGTGCTTTTCAAAAGACTTAAATGTTCTTTCTTTAAAATGTTTTCGATGTTCTTCACCAGCATCAATATCGGAATATTTATCTGAATTTGACCACTTAACTTCAACCTCCGCAGCTTGTGCATGGCTAAATTGCCCTAATACCACTAGCGCAGATATTAAATACATGATTGATTGTTTCATTACATTATCCTCTTTAGCTTGTTTCAGTATAGTAGAGCTTGTGACATGAGAAAAGTGAGCTCAGGTTACATAATGTATTCTCAACATTTTATATACACAAGCAATAATGGTTATACCAAGTCTATTAAGTTTGTTCCCTGAGAGGGAAGAAACTTAGTAAAATTGCTATAAACAATATAATGGTGCATACCGTAATTCAAAAAAAAAGCCTGCTAAAGCAGGCTAATGTTATCGATAATAGTACTAATTTAACGCCTAAATTGAGCAATTAATGGCTCTTGATCTGAGATTATATCAAGCAGGTTTGATGACAGTGTACTCGACTCTTGACTATTTTCATCGCACAAAATAGTCAAATCATTAATACGCACAATATTTTGGCTTACTTGCTCGGTAACAACTGATTGCTCTTCTATCGCTGTTGCTATCTGAGAAGTTGCATCTGAAATTGAAGTTACTTCGTTATGTATATTTTGCAGCGCTTCACCCGCTTCACTTGAAAGTGACACACAGCTAGCTGACAACGCGTTTCCTTTGCTCATAGAGTCTACAGCGTTATCAGAGTCTATTTGTAATTGGGTCAGTAAGTTTCTAATTTCTTCTGTTGATTGTTGCGTTCTCAATGCTAATGCTCTGACTTCTTCAGCAACAACAGCAAAGCCTCGTCCTTGCTCACCAGCCCTTGCTGCTTCAATAGCCGCATTTAGAGCCAGTAAATTTGTTTGATCAGCAATACTACTAATTTCAGATAAGACCGTATATATAGACTTACTACCATTAGATAGTTTAGTGATCATATTATCAACCTCGGCCAATTGCAGAGACAAATCATGAATAGCCTTAACAGAAGCAACGATGGTCTCTTGACCTACTTGGGTTAATGTTTGGCCATGTTCCGCCGATTGAGCCGTCAGCGTAATAGTTCTCGCTAAATCTTGCACGGTAGTCGACATTTCGTTTATCGCTGTCGCAACTTGCTCTGATTCATTACGTTGTTCATTTAAGCTTTGTGATACTTGATTACTTTTCTCAGCAGCCGTCAATGCACTATCACTAACATGAAGTGATACGTCACTCACTCTGCCAACAACCGCATTAATTTCCGCTTTACGCATAGCTAGCGCTAACTCAACCGTACCAATAGCATCGTTATGACCAGAATAAATATAGCTCATTAATGAATTGGAAAAAACATCATCCGCTGCTTTTAAGACTTTCTTATACTTTCTACGCCATGCTAGCGAAAATAAAGAACTAACCATACCAATCAAGACAAATGGCAGTGTCACCACTAGGCTTAATTCAGTAGTTATAGCTAAAGTTAAGCTGGCTAAAGTAAAGATAAATAAAGCCAATTGACTCCAAAATGTTTGATCAATTTGGTACTTCAACTCAAGAGGCATTCCATCCTTATTTAATTTCGAATATAAACGTTCCGCACGTTTTTTAACTTTATTATCTAACTTTGTTCTCACCGATTGATATTCAATATTATTACCTGATTCATCTTTAATTGGAGTGACATAAGCATTAACCCAATAATAATCACCATTTTTACATTTATTTTTTACTGGCCCCATCCATGATTTACCTTGCTGAATAACTGACCACAAGTCTGCAAACGCTTGCTTAGGCATATCGGGGTGTCTAACAATATTATGAGGTTGGTCTTTCAGTTCATCTTTACTATAGCCGGCAATTTTACAAAATTCGGCGTTCGCATATTTTATATGACTATCTAAATCAGTAATTGAAAGTAATATTTCTGATTCATTAAACGTTTGTTCTTTAGATGTACGATCTAAATTCATCTGACTTCGCCCTTGAAGATTTTTTTATTATTTAACAATAAATTTCTTATCGTTGAGCCCTGATAGGAGCTTACTGCAATATTACAGCTTATTAGTAACTTACAACTTGACATGGCTCAAAAATTCAACATAAATCGAACATATAATATCAGAAAAACCTTAAAATGACGGCAAGAAAGCAGAGTTACTGCAAATGATAAACGACAAAAACTTACTCGTTATTGATGTACTTATGATGAAAGTAATTATTTTATGTTTTTAATGATATTTTTACTTTTATCGCTCACTATCGTTTAACTGAACAGCACCTAGACAAACCAACAAGTGACCTCGGCGAAATAATATTTTAATATTGCTCGATAATTAATTTCTCCTTATGGTTTTGACGACTTCACTCGTAGTGAACTGGCAAATATAGCCGAAGTAACCATTCCGACTATTTATGACCTTTTCGACAAAAAATAGATATTTTTCAAGAACTCGTTAAAGAAACGGTTATACGTATTCAAGAGGCTTTAGTAAAACCTGATTTAAAAGATCCTATTGATACTACAGAAACTTTTATTGATAACTTTTAGCACTTTATAGCAAGTCTATTAAGTTAGCTGCCAAGGGTGATTTTAAAAGCCTTTTAATTCTCGCTGAGTGGGAAAGAAATTAGTAGAATTGGTATTACAAACAAGATAAGTTATTTTATTCAGTCAGGGTTCAAACACAGCGCAAGTAAAGCTCTGTATTTTACTCATAGCGAGTTTATTGAAAATTCAATGCTATAAAAATTAATCTGTTTGCCATTGAAGGCAAACATCAGTAAGCAACTTTGACTATCTCTATGCGCTATCTATTATACGTTCAAAATTGATTTGCTATAGGCTTTAACCTTGGCATTCTGTTATATTGTTTGGTTATTAAATTTATATTACGTCAATGCACCAATAGAACCTCTTCCATGAAAATGCTTCCAAAATCAAAAACTGTTGTGCTGATGGTTATCATCACAATTTTTGCCGGTTGTGCCGTTATTGCTAATAATCACTTTGACGGCATGTTTGGCATCGCTGAGCCTCAACAACGCATGGTTGTCGAAAATTCGAGCCCTGCGGCCTTTTATCATGAGCAAGTACAACCAATCATTGAAAATCGATGTGTGGTCTGTCATGGCTGTTACGATGCACCTTGCCAATTAAAATTATCGGCCCCAGAGGGCATCGATCGTGGCGCAAATAAAACTTTGGTCTATGACGGCACGCGATTAATCGCAGAAACACCACAACGTTTATTTATTGATCAAGACAGTACCGCGGCTTGGCGCAACAATGGTTTTTATCCTGTGATTAACGAACGACAGCAAAGCGCTACAGTCAATCAAACAACCGGTGTTATGGCAAGATTACTCGCCCTTAAGCAACAACACCCCCTACCTCAAGGTCAGCTTTTACCTAAGCAATTTAATTTCGCGTTAGACCGACAACAGCAATGCCCAAGTGACGTTGAAGTAGACAGCTACGTAACAAACTATCCAGATTGGGGTATGCCGTTTGGCTTACCTGCACTTTCAGCTCCAGAAGATAAAATTTTACAAGATTGGCTACGCAGTGGTGCAAAAATGGCCCCTAAAGCGTCATTAGATAATACTTATAGTGAGCAAGTGACACTGTGGGAAAACTTTTTAAATGGTGACAGCTTGAAAGAAAGACTGGTCAGCCGTTATTTGTACGAACATTGGTTTATTGCCCACTTGTATTTTTCTGAATTACCTGCCGGAGAATTCTTTAAAGTTGTACGTTCAACAACACCACCAGGGCAAGCCATCGATATTATTGCCACGCGCCGACCTTACGACGAGCCTGGCGTAGAACGCGTTTATTATCGACTTTGGCGCGAGCGTGGCACAATATTAGAAAAAACCCATATGCCGTATGCGTTAAACAGCGAGCGACTAAAAAAATATACCCACTTATTTTTACAAGACAACTATCAAGTCACGCGTTTACCTTCGTATAAGCCAGAAGTTGCTTCTAACCCATTCAAAGCTTTTGAAGAAATACCTTCCATCGCGCGTTATAAGTTTTTGCTTGAAGAAGCAGAATTTACCATCATGAACTTCATTAAAAGCCCGGTCTGTAGGGGCCAAGTAGCCTTGAATGTGATTAATGATCATTTTTGGGTGTTTTTTGTTAATCCCAATGAAAAAAATGCTAAGGAACACTCGGCATTTTATAACGCGCAGCAAGATCAATTAGCCCTACCTTCAGCAGCTGAAAGCAATGCTTACATTTTAACTAACTGGTTAAAATACTCTGAGTTACAACGAAAATTCATGCACGATAAAGCGATCACCATGAATAAAGCCTTTCCTGGTGGCGAGCACTTAACCACAGATCAAATTTGGGCCGGTGACGGCGAGAATCCTAATGCCGCATTAACCGTCTTTCGACATATTGACTCTGCAACAGTAGTTAAAGGTTTAGTTGGACGTCCGCCGCAAACATCTTGGGTGATTGACTATGGCTTATTAGAGCGTATTCATTATTTATTAGCCGCCGGCTTTGATGTTTATGGCAATATTGGTCATCAATTAAATACCCGATTATATATGGATTTTTTGCGTATAGAAGGCGAATTCAACTTTTTAGCACTGCTTCCTCCAGAAACAAGAAAAACCGAACTCAACCAATGGTATCAAGGCGTGTCAGACAGTCAGAAAGAGTACTTACTCGCCCCACATAAGTTATTCTCTCAGCCTTCTGGTATTGATTATAAAACCACGCAATACAAACAAGAGTTGTATCAGTTATTAGAGCAAAAACTTGACTCTGTATTAGCGACAGAAAATGACCTATCGAGTGTAAAAACGCCTAGTAGTCATCGCCAAGGGCTAGAAAAGTTACAAAACTTGGTCGGTGGGCCAACCACTTTACTACCACAGATCAGCTTTTTATCGATACAAAGCGCTGAAAAAACGCATTATTACACTCTGCTAAGAAACAATGCCCACAGCAACATCACCAGTTTACTCAGTGAAGACGATAATCGTTTACCTGAGCAAGACACAGTTACCGTGACACAGGGTTTAGTTGGCGCTTATCCTGACGTTTTTATCAATATTAACGAGTCACAAATATCGAGTTATGTTGAGGCCGTGTTGGCATTGAGCACAGAAGCTGATTATGCAGAATTAATGGACCAGTACGCGATACGCAGAACCAATCCAAATTTTTGGCAACACAGCGACAATGTGCATGCTGACAATAAAAAACAGCACCCTTTCAAAGCCGGACTGTTTGATTATAATCGCCTGCAAAATAGATAAACTAGTATTGATGTTTAAAGCGCTCTAGTTTCTAGGTCCAAGCGAAGACGCTTTAAACACCATCGCTAAATGCTCTATTAGCACTCGAATGCGTTTAGGTAAATGTCTGCCGGACGGGTATACCGCATGCAACGGAATAATACGCGCTTCGTTATCTTCAAATAATAATTTTAACGAGCCTTCTTTTATATACGACTCCACCACATACGCTGGTGCCGCACCAATTCCTAAGCCAGCCGCCGCCATGTGAGCAACAGCACGAGGTGAGTTTGCGCTATATGAGCCCATCACCGGATAAGACTTCATCTCGCCAGCAATTTTAAACTGCCAATGATGAGGTTCAATACTAAACTGTTGTAAAAGACAATTATGAGTCGATAAAGCACTCGGATGTTTCGGCCTGCCAAATTCAGCTAAATAGTCTGGTGAGGCAAAGACGACAATACGCATATCCATAAGTTTTCTGGCGATCATGGTTGAGTCTTCCAGTTTGCCAAAGCGAATAGCCAGATCAATTCCTTCATCAACTATGCTGACAATATGGTCAGACAAACGCATATCGATACTTACTTTTGGGTGCATTTTTTGAAAGGGTGCTAATGCCTCAACCAGCTTAGTGCTACCAAAGCCGGTCGGTGCGGTTATTCTTATCACGCCAGCAAGTTCAGACTGCCCCTGCTGAACAACATCTTCAAGTTCAGCAAATTGCTCTAATACCGGTACACATTTTAGAAAGTAAGCCTGCCCTGTTTCCGTTAATGTCACACTACGCGTTGTACGATGAAACAACTGTGCGTCAAGCCGTTCTTCTAGTTGGCCAATGTATTTGCTCGCCAGTTTAGTACTAATGCCAATAAGTTTAGCGCCGCTAGTAAATGACTTTTGCTTAGCCACAGCAACAAAAGTACGCATGCCATCAATGGTGTCCATCACGATTACTCTTTTTGATTGTGGTTAGCACCACCTTTATGAACATATTGTACATAGTAATTCTATATTTCACCATATTGTCTACACACAACATTAGCTCTACTATTTAACTCACAAGATAACGAGCAACTTTGCCTACCCAATACTCAAGGAATTAATCATGTCGAACACTGTAAAAATTCATAGCTTTACCCTATCAGGACACGCCCATCGAGTTGTATTATTTGCGGCGATAGCGGGTATTAAACACCAAGTAAATTTAATCGACTTACCTGCTGGAGAGCACAAAGAAGCACCTTTTCTCGCCCTAAACCCACTGGGCCAAGTGCCGGTTATTGAAGATGGTAATGTGGTTGTATCTGACTCAAATGCCATTTTAGTTTATCTAGCGAAAAAATATGCACCAACATTTTTACCCAATGATCCGGTTGTTGAAGCCCAAATTCAAAAGTTTCTCACCTTAGCTGCTGGCAGCCTAGCTTTTGGACCTGCAGCAGCGAGGTTGATCACTGTATTTAATGCGCCAATAAATGTCGAGTACACAATGGAGATAGCCGCAAAAGCACTCAGCCAATTAGACCTGCACATGCAAGGTCGTGAGTTTCTTGTTGGTAATACACCAACAATCGCTGATATTGCTATTTATAGCTACACCGCCCATGCACCAGAAGGCAACGTGTCGCTATCGCCATACCCTAACGTTCAACGTCTTTTGAAAAACATTGAAGCTTTAGATGGCTTTGTAGCGATGCCAACCACTGAAGTTGGCCAGCTTGCTAAATAACTTAACCGCTTAATTGCACAGTATTTATCAGCTCAATCATTGAAGAATATTTAACAAAATTTGAGGCCAATATGTCTAATGCATCAGAAAAATCACCTTTTCATTCAGGTGAAAAAGCCATGCAACAGCGAGTGGGTAAAGCCGATGCAATGGCGACTATTGGCCGCAAAGTCGTTCGTTCTTACTTGCCTGAGCAACACCGTGACTTTTTTGCCAAACTGCCTTTTGTTGTTGTTGGTAGCGTCGACGAAGCAGGCAGACCTTGGGCCTCTATCTTACCGGGTTCACCTGGTTTTATGAATTCCACAACACCTACCAGTGTAGATATCAAAGCGACACCGATCACTGGCGATCCTTTATCAAGCTCACTAAAGCTTGGCCAGCCATTGGGCTTTTTGGGCATTGAAATACCAACACGCAGACGAAACCGCTTAAATGCACGAATAACAGCCGTTACAGAGCAATATTTTAGCATTAAAGTCGAGCAGTCATTTGGCAATTGCCCACAGTACATTCAAACGCGTGACTTTCGCCAAGTTGACAATGTGACTGCGGAAAAAACATATTTTAAAACATTAGATAGTGATGCAAAAAGCGTAATTTCCCAGTCCGATACTTTTTTTGTCGCTAGCGCAGTTAACACCAAAAATACGAAAAATGTTGAAGGCGTAGACGTATCGCATCGTGGCGGAAAATCAGGTTTTGTTGCTGTAGCTGGCAATACCCTGACCATCCCTGATTACGCAGGGAACAATTTTTTTAATACCATGGGTAACTTCTTACTGAACCCAAAAGCGGGTTTGCTCTTTCCTAACTTTGAAACCGGTGATTTATTATTCCTATCTGGACGAGTAGCAATACTGCCAGAACATGATCCGCTGCTTAATTCATTCAAAGGCGCAGAGCGCGGTTGGCAATTTATTGTCGAGCAAGGGCTAAGTATAAAAAATGCCTTACCTTTCAGAGCCAGCCTAATCGAATACTCACCTAACTCATTGTTAACAGGTAACTGGGCGCAAGCTAAACAACTTGAAATGGCTCAAAAGCAGTCAAGTATGTGGCATTCATTTAGCATCGTTAAGATCATTGATGAAACAACTGACATTCGATCCTTTTATCTAGAAAAACACGATAAAAGCGAACTTGTGCCTTTTAAAGCAGGCCAACACTTAACTATTCGCTTAGAAAGCAATTTAGATAATAGCTCAGCTATAGCGAATACAAACAATTGGCTTATTCGTAATTATACATTATCGAGTTCGCCTCATGATGCGCTTTACCGCATTTCAGTTAAGCGTCAAGAGCAAGGTTTAGCGTCATTACATTTACACCATAACCTAGCTATTGGCGCACTTATTGAGGCGAAATTCCCGCAAGGAAATTTTTGGCTAGACACCTCAGTCAAGCGACCTGCGGTATTATTAGCGGGTGGTGTAGGTATCACACCGATGATTTCAATGGCGCAGCAAAGTTATGTCGAAGGCATTAGAACGCGTAATACAAGGCCCATCAGTATATTTCATTCGGCTCAAACAAAAGCGCAACTTGCTTTCTATGATCACTTCAAACAATTAGAGTCTGCGACAGCTCAAAGTATTGCTTATTACCCCGTTGTTGGCAAAAGAATTTCCAAACAAACCTTATTAGAAAACATGAGAAGCCTAGAGCTAATTAAGGCAAGTAATTACTTTTTATGTGGCCCCGAAAGCTTTATGCAAGCGATGTACGACATCTTGCTTGAGCTCGGCGTTGCCGATAAAGACATTTTTGCCGAAACATTTGGCCCTTCATCTTTAAGGCGCATAACACATCAAGATGACATGGCTGAAGAAGCTGAAACATCGCTAGTAGAATTTCGCGACGCAAATATTAAGCAGCAATGGCATAAAGGCGGAGCGACACTATTAGAGTTAGCCGAAGCGCAAGGACTATCGCCACCTTACAGCTGCCGAAGCGGAAATTGTGGTTCATGTGCAGTAAAGCTACACGCCGGCACCGTTACTTATAGAACAAAACCCAGCGCTCAAATCGCTGAAAACAACGTGCTCATCTGCTGCGCCGTGCCAGCAAAAGGCACTAACCAGCTTGTTTTAGAGTTATATACCCAAGCCACTTGAATCCTGTATCTTCAAGTGGTTTGGGTATAAACACACGCTGAGCCACACTAAGGAAATATTTATGTCGACTAGAGCGCCACGACAAGTATTTCTTTGCCTCTTTTCTTACCAGCAAGCGACAAAGCAATATCTTGTTGGTATACAACATTAAATAAATTTTCACTAACAAAGTGCTGCAAGATCAAAGCATTTAGAGCGTCACATAATCTTTGTTATCTGAGCGAATAAAAATCAGCGACTTTTACTTCCTAGCATAGCAAGCAAATATTTAACCTCTGACAAAATAGAGGAACTAGCGCAAGGTTACTGTTACCTGAGTCAGAGTATTAGCAAATGCTTATTTACATTGCCTTAACCTCTGCCATGTTGCCCATGGCATTTTTCGAAATATTCATCAACTACTCGTGCATGCAAATTAACTTTTACTTGATATATATCTATATGATGCATCGAATTAATGCTATAAAGCTCATTTAGTTATTCAGCCTAACTTGAGTTTTTGTATGATTTCAAATAGTAAAAAAAACATAATGGCAAAAGATTTAGTACAAAAAAATTTATTGTCGTGTTCAAAAATGACCACTATTTATCAAGCGGCAATGAAAATAAGAGAAAAAAACACCAGTTCTATTCTTATTGAAGATAATGAAAAAGTAATAGGTATTTGGACCGAAGCAGATAGTAAAAAATTAAATTTCAGCGATATAAATTATTATGATTCGCCTATTTATAAGTTTATGAGCGCACCAGTTATAACTATAAATGAACAAATGCCTTTGCAAGAAATTATCATGACATTTCATCGCCATCGAGTACGTCATTTATTAGTGGTCAATTCAGAAAAGCTAACTCTGGGCATTGTCAGTCAAAGTGACGTGATTAAAAAACAGGGAGTTGAACATTATCTTCGCTTGCGAAAAATTAAAGACAATTATAATCCCAAAGTACCTATCATATTAGGCAACCTTCCGATAAGTGCTGTTGCCAATGCTATGTCTGAATATAATTGCACATCAGCGCTTATTCGTCATCATCAAACAAATGAGTTTGGCATTATCACAGAACGAGATTTATTAAGACTTGTCGCCGATAAATACAATAATAGTGATGCGTGGTCCTCTTCGGTATACCCGCTAATTACGATCAACGAAGAAGACACGCTCTATCAAGCTTATCTATGCCTTCAAGAACATAAAATTCGACATTTAGTTGTCGAAAACTCGCAAAAAGAAGTTGCCGGAGTGCTCTCGTTACAACACATTTTGTCTGATCTTGAAATTGCATACTTTCAAAAATTGGAAAGTGTTTTAGTTGAACGAGATAATGCACTGGAACAATCTAAAAGAAACTTAGTGTTTGCAGAAAAAATTATTGAGTCATCCCTTGACAGTATAATGGTAACTAATGGCAAAAGTATTATCTTGTCAGTAAACGCCGCTTTTACTCGCTTGACAGGCTATACACAAGAAGACGTTATTGGTAAATCATCAAATATTTTAAGCTCAGGCAAGCATGACAAGGCGTTTTACCAGAAAATGTGGCAGAGCCTTTTAGAAGATAAAACATGGCAAGGCGAAATTTGGAACAAAAAAAAATGTGGTACTCTCTACCCTGAATGGTTAACCATAGTGCAAATTAATGACGGTAATACTCCAGAGCCACTTTATGCTGCAATTTTTAGTGATATTACGCAGAGAAAACTTGCAGAAAAAAGAATTCATGCGCTTGCTTTTTATGATGAACTGACCGGCTTACCCAATCGACGACTTTTTAATGATAGGTTTGAAATTGCATTATCAACCGCCCATAGGAATCAGCAATTAGTTGCTGTGCTATTTTTGGATCTCGACCGATTTAAACAGATTAATGATAGTTTAGGGCATAACATTGGTGATGAAATATTAATCGCTACAGCGAAGCGAATACAAAGTAGTATTAAAGAAGGTGATACCGTTTCTCGATTTGGCGGCGATGAGTTTGTTATTTTATTGACAGAAATGACATCTTTAAAAGATATTGTTGGTGTTATCGAGCGGATAACGAATGTATTAAATGAACCTCATCAACTCGATACACTTGAACTTCAGATCACTTCCTCTATTGGTGCATCTGTTTATCCTGAAGATGGTCTCGACTCTGATGCTTTACTCAAACATGCAGATACAGCCATGTATAAAGCCAAAGATGAAGGAAGAAATTCATATCAACTGTATTCTCCTGAAATGAATACCATTTCAATGGAACGTTTAATTACCCAAAATTTTCTGCGCAGCGCATTGAAAAAAAATGAATTTGAACTGTATTACCAGCTTCAGGTAAATAGTGTTACTCAAAAAGTGGTCGGAATTGAAGCCTTATTACGTTGGAATCATCCCGATCTTGGCCGCGTCTCCCCTGCTCACTTTATACCTATGGCAGAAGAATTAGGATTAATAGTTGAAATTGATAAATGGGTTTTAACACAAGCCTGCCAACAAAGAAAAATATGGCAACAACAGAATTTTGACTGTGGACGTATTGCTATCAATATTTCGTCTCAACACTTTAAACACAACTTAATTGACTCTATTGATTTAGCACTACAAAAAAGCGGCTTATCACCAGCTTTACTTGAAATAGAAGTCACCGAAAATTGTTTTATTGAAAACATCAAACATGCAAGTTCAACATTGCAAAAAATTCGACAATTAGGTATTAAAAACTCAATTGATGATTTTGGCACAGGTTTTTCATCTTTAAGCTATTTAACTCAATTACCCTTTGATACCTTAAAAATTGATGCAAGCTTCATCTCGAAGCTACCCAATGATCTCAAACAATGCCAAATCATTAAATCCATTATTGCCATGGCCAAAGGCTTAGATTTAACTTTAGTCGGGGAAGGAGTAGAAACAGCTGAACAAGCTAATTTTTTAAAGGTTAACGGCTGCGATGTTATACAAGGATATTTGTATTCAATACCAGAAAATGCTGAAGCCGTTACTGAACGCCTCACAGAGCGACAATTAATTTCATCAAATTAGCTATTATAGATGCCTAGAGGGTGTCATTAATTTTCTGACTTAACTAAGGCTATAGCATGCGCTATGGCCACAAACTAAAAATCTAAAAACAAAAATCTGTAGATGCAGATTTTTTTATTTAAAGCGTTAAGTAGCTAATGCTATTTATGCGCCGAGTAAATGGTTTAACTCACAGATTTTTTGTTCCTGACATAATATCAGTACCTACATCCGTGTAGGCAAGGCGTTTTATTGCATTAAACCTATCCAAACTCATTCAAAACGCTATTAAAAGTACTTCTCAACGCTATAACTGGCAACGACTTTTCCGGCGTTAAATTGTGCTCATCGTTTATTTGCATTGTTTGTGCCGAAAACAAAAAACCTGCCGAAGCAGGTTTTTATTTTAAAGCGTTAAGTAGCTAATGCTATTTATGCGCCGAGTAAATTGTTTAATTCAAGGCGCTTTCATTACGACGTTTAGTGTTTCTTAAACGAGTGATGAAGCAACGAAGAAGTTAGTTAGCAATTTAATCAGCATAAACTACATCATGCCGCCCATACCACCCATGCCACCCATGCCGCCCATATCAGGCATAGCACCACCAGCATCTTTCACTGGTGCGTCGGTGATCATCGCTTCTGTTGTTAGCATTAAGCCAGCAACTGAGGCAGCAAATTGTAATGCGCTACGGGTTACTTTAGTTGGGTCAAGGATACCCATTTCTAACATATCGCCGTAAGTGCTGTTAGCTGCATTGTAACCGTAGTTACCTGTACCGCCAGTACGTACTTCGTTCAACACGACTGAGGCTTCGTCACCTGAGTTAGTTGCGATTTGACGTAGAGGAGCTGACATAGCACGAATAGCAACGTTAATACCGTGAGTTTGGTCTTCGTTGATGCCTTCTAAGTCTTTAATTGCATCAGCAGCACGTACTAGTGCAACACCACCACCGGCAACAACACCTTCTTCTACTGCTGCGCGAGTTGCATGTAATGCATCTTCAACGCGTGCTTTTTTCTCTTTCATTTCCATTTCTGTTGCTGCGCCAATTTTGATAACCGCAACACCGCCAGCTAATTTAGCTAGACGTTCTTGTAACTTTTCTTTGTCGTAGTCTGAAGAAGAGTCTTCAATTTGACCGCGAATTTGTGCAACACGCGCTTTAATTTCAGCTTCTTCACCAATACCATCGATAATCGTTGTATTGTCTTTAGAGATTACTACACGCTTAGCTTGACCTAGGTCTTCTAAAGTAGTTTTTTCAAGCTCCATGCCGATTTCTTCAGAAATAACAGTCGCTTTAGTTAATGTCGCGATGTCTTGTAACATTGCTTTGCGACGGTCGCCAAAACCTGGTGCTTTAACAGCAGCAACTTTTACGATACCACGCATGTTGTTAACGACTAGTGTTGCAAGCGCTTCGCCTTCAACATCTTCAGCAATAATAAGTAGTGGCTTACCTGCTTTAGCAACACCTTCCAATGTTGTCAGTAATTCACGGATATTAGATATTTTTTTGTCAACTAATAAGATAAATGGGTTTTCTAATTCAACACTACCGCTTTCTTGGTTGTTGATGAAGTAAGGAGAAAGGTAACCACGGTCGAACTGCATACCTTCAACAACGTCTAGCTCATCTGTTAATGCTTGACCTTCTTCAACAGTAATAACACCTTCAGTGCCTACTTTTTCCATTGCTGTTGCAATGATTTTACCAACAGTTTCGTCAGAGTTAGCAGAGATAGTACCTACTTGCTCAATGGCTTTGTTGTCGCTACATTCTTGTGACAAACCTTTAAGTGCTTCAACTGCAGCAATAACTGCTTTGTCGATACCACGTTTAAGGTCCATTGGGTTCATGCCTGCCGCAATAGATTTTAAACCTTCGTTTACAATCGCTTGTGCTAGTACAGTTGCCGTTGTAGTACCGTCACCGGCTTCGTCATTGGCTTTAGAAGCAACTTCTTTCACCATTTGTGCGCCCATGTTTTCGAATTTGTCTTCTAATTCAATTTCTTTAGCAACACTAACACCATCTTTAGTGATCACTGGACCACCAAATGATTTGTCTAATACAACATTACGGCCTTTAGGACCTAATGTTACTTTTACCGCGTCAGCTAAAACATTTACGCCACGTAGCATTTTTGCTCGTGCGTCATTACCAAATAATACGTCTTTTGCAGCCATTTGCATGGTTCCTTATAAACTGTTCTTTGCACCGAACTTAATCAGTGCAATAAAATGAGTGGAGAGTTATTGCTTATTCAACGATGGCTAAAATGTCAGACTCTGACAAGATTAGAACTTCTTCGCCGTCAATTTTTTCAGTTTTCACGCCGTAACCTTCACTGAAGATCACTTGGTCACCAATTTTTACATCTAACGCACGTACGTCACCGTTTTCTAACATTCGGCCCTTGCCAACTGCTACGACTTCACCACGTGTTGATTTCTCAGCAGCACTACCTGTTAATACGATACCGCCAGCAGATTTTGACTCAACTTCTTTACGCTTAATGATCACACGATCGTGTAATGGACGAATACTCATTTTGTTCTCCTGAGATGTTCAATTTAATAAAAAATTAAGGATTTTAATTTTGTTGATTCAGAGATGGGGATTAAATAAAACTTCACAAGCCCATTTCAGTATTTTTTTAATCTTTACGCTCAAATTCACCGTCTAAAGTTTTGCCTTTATGTGGTGGCTGAATATGCTCTTGAAACGGACTATCCTGATGATTTGAAAAGTCATCTTGATTCTGAGCAGGGTTATGGCTGTGAAATTGAAAGCTTTGTTGGCTGGTACTGTTAGTTGTAATATGTGATTTAACACTACCAGCAATAGCATGACGAACCGCTGGAATTAATAAGCTCAAGCCAAGAAAGTCAGTAACAAAGCCTGGCGTTACTAACAATACACCGGCAACAAGTAACATAAGTCCGGTAACAATTTCATCAGAAGGCATTTGCCCTTGCGCCATTTTTGTTTGTACTGAATTTAAGGTAGCTAGCCCTTGTTGACGGACATATTTAGCCCCTAACCAGGCGGTAAAAATAACGATAGCAATGGTAGGCCAAAGCCCAAAAATAGCACCGACCTGCAGCAAAACGGAAATTTCAATAATCGGAATAATAATAAAAAATATAAATAACAGGCGAAACATAATCGCTCCTAATCATCTTTAATGAAACTAATATGGGGGTTAACGGGTCTTTTTCAAGCAAGCAAGCTTTTTAGCTACTTACTATTGGGAAATATATAACTAAAGTGAGACCTTACAGATTAAGAAGTCTTAAGGTATAACGTACACTCATACTATTTAAACAACTATAACGAACACACGTTACCTTGTGATAAGTTAAGCTTTTATTAAGGTGTTTTTGATAGGCTAGTAAGCATTACAACCGACCTATCTCGATAGTAGCGACAATAACACTCTTATGAGTGTGTAGTAGCTAAGAGATAAATTATTTGTGTTGATATTTTACCTAACATTATTTAGGTGTATCATGAACTAGCGCATGCCGTTAATGCGACGCCACATATAATTCAACACATTTAATTCAATTTATAATTGCATTAAACAAGGGTCTGATAAGACATTTTTTAAGATTATCACTTTGAACATCCAGCAAGGTGGTTATCAATATTCAAACTGGATAAATGAGTCTTTAAAATAACGGTTATGAAAAAAATTGTTGCTGTTTTTTGGTTAGTTCTTGCCAGTTTATCTTTTGCTACTACGCCTTTAGTCAATGCCCAAGAATCTATTTTTAGCTCTTCTGCATCATTATTTAGTAATGATAATGAATTTTTAAGAGTTGACGATGCTTTTATTTTTGATTTTCATCAACAAAAAAACAAATTAAAAATAAGCTTTAATATTGCTGAAGGCTATTATTTATATCGTCACCAATTTAAGTTTTCTACAAAAAATGCTGTTATCGTACCGGTAAACCTACCCGAAGGTGAGCATCATGAAGATGAGTTCTTTGGTGTTCAGCAAATATTTACCGGACAATTAGCCTTTACTGTTGATATTGAACAAGCTAATAGCGATGCCAGTATTACCGTGCGTTATCAAGGTTGTGCCTTTAAAGGTTTATGTTACCCACCAACAAAAAAGACCATAGATTTAAGTAGAGTTGATTTAACGGCGAGCCCTACTAGCAATACACAAAACGTATTAGCAGCATTAGATGCAAACAATTCACCGCAAGCTAGCAACGATACAAGTAAAATAGTTGCTGACAGCAGTGAACAACATCAATTAGCTGATATGCTCAAAGGTGACAACATCTGGTTAACACTGGTGGCATTTTTTATTGGCGGTTTGTTGTTGTCTTTCACCCCCTGTGTTTTTCCTATGTATCCCATTCTAACCGGTATTATTGTTGGTCAAGGTGATAAACTTTCAACAAGAAGAGCCTTTGCTTTATCGTTTGCTTATGTTCAAGGTATGGCGGTTACCTACACGTTACTTGGCATTGTTGTTGCTATTGCAGGCGCACAATTCCAAGCTATGTTTCAACACCCTATCGTACTTATCGCCTTAAGTATTTTATTTATTTTCCTAGCGCTTTCGATGTTCGGTATATTTAATTTAGCGCTACCAAGTAGCTGGCAAAACAAACTCAATCAGCTTAGTAGTAATCAAAAAGGCGGCTCTTATGTTGGCGTATTAGTGATGGGTGCTATTTCTGGTTTAGTGGCATCGCCATGTACTACCGCACCATTGACCGGTGCATTGTTATACATCTCGCAATCAGGTGACATATTACTTGGTGCTTCAGCATTATATGCACTAAGTTTAGGTATGGGTTTACCGTTACTCGTACTAGGTAGTTCAGGTGGTAAGTTGTTACCTAAAGCAGGTAACTGGATGAATGTTATTAAGAACATATTCGGCTTATTACTACTTGCTGTGCCGATATTCTTATTAGAGCGTTTTTTGCCTGTATTTGTTATCGACGTGCTTTGGGCTGTACTTATTTTGGCTACCGCCGGTTACTTTTATACCGTTAATCAAAACTCGGCTAAAACCTTTGGCTTTGGCTTGCGCAGTATCATCATCTTTTTAGTCTTCTTTATTGGTGCTAATAAGGCTTACCAGTTAATTTATCCAGTAACTCATGTTGCCACATCAACACAAACTGAAAGCCATGGTTTTGAGCAGGTAAAGAATCTAACAGAGATGAATCAAGCAATTGCTAAAGCTAATGCAGAAGGCAAAACGGTTATGGTCGACCTTTATGCCGACTGGTGTGTTGCATGTAAAGAATTTGAAGAATACACCTTCTTTGAAGCCAACGTGCAAAAATCACTATCAAATACCTTGCTGTTGCAAATAGATTTGACTGATACTGGCTCAGAAGACAGCCTTGAACTGATGTCTCATTTTGATATTTTTGGTTTACCGTCGATTTTATTCTTTGACAAACAAGGTAATGAATTACCACAACGCAGAGTCACAGGTTTTATGGCTGCTGATGAATTCTCAGCGCATGTAGATAAGACATTTTCACTCTAACTTTTGCCTTGTATACGTCAAGCTGACAGTCATTTAATAAAAAGCGCCAAAGGGCGCTTTTATTTTGCATATACGGCGTAAAATTAATAGTTTGTGGAGCCATTGATATAACATGTAAAGACTAAAACCATCAGTTGTTTATTTGCATTGCTATATCAATAAATCACCACGTCATTACGGTATAATTTGATTAATATCAGAAGTCTTAAGTGCATTCAGCTTAATGACTATCCGAGCTACTTAACACCTTCCAGCAACCATCAACCATTTCATGCTCAATAAAGTCGAAAATTTCAGCTTCAGGGATAGGTTTTGAAAAGTAATAACCCTGAATAAGATCACAATCATTTTCAGTTAAACTGCGCAACTGAGCTTGTGTCTCAACACCTTCAGCAGTTACGATAAGTCCTAAATTCTTCACCATTGCAATAGTTGACATAATGATTTGGAAATCGGCATGATTCTCTAACATGCCAAAAACAAAGCTCTTATCTATTTTAATGACATCAACAGGCATGCGCTTTAAGTAAGCTAATGAGGAGTAACCTGTGCCAAAATCGTCAATGGCAAAGCTAAAGCCTAATTCCCGTAATGCATCCATGGTTTCTATCGCTTTATCTATATCTTTAACCAAGGTTTGCTCGGTTAGCTCTAATTCAAAGTTTTGTGCATTAACCTTAAACTCTGCAAGCAATCGCTTTAAGTAATCTGGCAGATTAATATCAGCAAATTGTGCTGCCGATAAATTGATCGCAATAATGACATCACTTAATCCCATATCTCGCATACGACAATATAATTCAAAACAACGATGAATGACCCAATAACCTAGTGCAATCATATGCTCAGAGTTTTCTAAAATAGGAATAAAATCATCAGGAGAAACCATACCTCGCTCAGGGTGTTGCCAGCGTAATAAAGCCTCAAAACCATGAACTTTATTAGTTTTTGCCACCAACTGTGGCTGTAAACTTAAACTAAACTGTCCTTTGGCAAGCGCTTGCTTAACTTCACCCTCCATCATGACTCTCTGCGCTACACGCTGTAACATATCACCATGATAAACAAAGTACTGATCACCACCATTATCTTTTGCTTCATACATAGCAATATCGGCGTGACTGACCAATTCACTGGCTTGTATTAAACTACCGTCAGTCATGGCTATACCAATACTACTGGTGACATAAAACATGCCTGTACAAATTTTAATTGGTTGTTGAAAGCTTTTTATAATGACTTTAGCCAAATTTTCAGCATCTTCATATGAAGTATTGCTCTCTAATAAAATAACAAATTCATCACCACCAAAACGGCAAACCATATCAGCACTACCAACACTCAGGTTAATTCTATTTGCCGCCTCAATCAGTAATTTATCGCCCTCACCATGTCCGTGACTATCATTTACCTTTTTAAAGTCGTCCAAATCAAGAAACAAAATGCCAATATTACAGTTATTACGTGTACCCTTTTGTAAGTATTTACGCAGTTGATAATTCAACATATTACGATTAGGTAGCCCCGTTAATAAGTCATACATCGCAATATTTTCGAGCTCTTTGGTTTTTTGCGTTATTTCTATATTGAGTTTCTCTAGTTCATAACTCAAATCTGTCGTGGCATTAATCAATACATCTATTTCATCTGGAAATACTTTTGATTGCGCTATTCTTGTCTGGCGAAATTGAGTAAATTCTTTACGTGCTAATAAAGGTAATATATCTGAAAGTATTGATAGCTTCTTAATAGAAGGTCCCGCAACAAAATATACTAAAAAAGCCAAAACAATAAAAATGGCTAACGCTGACAATATAAACTGCATACGATGCGCTTGATATTTATCAATAAAAGAGCTGACATCATCAACTTGCGCCATATAAAAGTCTTGAGAAGCTGAGGATGCTAACGGTAATAAATTAATCAAATAACTACGCTGTTGATACTCAACCTGTAAACCGTCCATTTTAACCTTTAACAATAATTCAGACGGCTTACTCTGAGTAAAAAGCGTTTTCATTAATGGCGCAGCAGAAGAAGTGACAATTTTTGCTTGAGCTAAGGTCGACGCCTGTGCTTTATTAAAAGCGACAATCGCCACTTGGTTCTCTAGTGCTTGATTGATTGCATAGATAACATCAACAAATGATATCGCCATAGTGACAATCGCCATTTCACCTCGAGCATTCAATATCGGTATCGAGATTAACTGTTGGCACTGTTGCACACAGCTTAAATAGTCATCAGGAGAAAAGCTTGCACTCACTCGCTGCATACTTGCAAGCACCTGTTTCGATAATGGTGCAGATTGATAAATAGGCTTAAGATCACTAGAAACTAACCATAACGCTTCAACATTATGGTTGATTTGCAAAGCATCAAACTGTTGCTCTAAAGCGTTGGCAGCATGTTTGAAGTTTGACTGCTCTTTAAGTTGAATAAGATCGGTGAATGATTCTAACCAAATCCGTGCTTGTTCTCTAACAATGCGACTTTGCAGGTTAAATTGTGCATTGCCTTGTCGTAATTTAGTGCTTTGATATTGAGAAAACTCCTGATCTAATCGAGCAACCGACAATATAGAAATTGACAAGCTTAATAGCAGTAAAGCACTGACAACTAATACAAATAATTTAACTGAAACACTAACAAAACGAATCTTCATCATTAAAACCAATACATCAGTTGAATAGCCCAAACCTGCCAGTTTTCATTTGCATTAGCAACGGGGTTAGGTTGTACGATTGGCGATAGCCTAGCGCCACCTTGCATCCAATGATACTCAGCATTCAACCGAAAGTTACTGCTAAAATCATATGAAAGTCCAATCATAGTATCATTGTGAAAACCAAAATATGAGGGTATTAAACCGCCAGAATTTTCTGCCAACTGACTACCATTCTTATCATCTTTATTGGCGTAAAAACGCTCATAGCGAGCCATTAATGACAGATCATTTATTAAGTGATAACTGCCCTGCAGGTAATAGCCTTGCCCTATTTCATCGCGATGAAAGCCAGGAAAATAAAATTCACTGGTAAGAAAGCGCTCTTGAAAAAGTTCGGCACTAAATTGCCAATGCTCGCCTTCATACAAAGCATTAGCGGTATAAAACTGAAATGCAAAATCACCATCAGAAAAAATATCAGTTTCATCTCGTTGATAAGAAAAGCTAGCATCAAGTGCTGAAAGGCCAAATCGCCATTGTGAAAAAGCTGGCCGCCAATAAATACTTGCTTGAGCATCTAGAGCATGCTCTAGCGTTCCCTGTGCCGACTTACCGAGCACAACGTTAGCCTGCTCATCTGAAATGGCACTTTTTCCTCGGCTGAAGTTAAAGTCAATATCACCGAAATAATCATCACTATATTTCAACTTAACCGCAGCACCATCACCACCAACGGCAATATCTCTAAAACCATCAAAATACACCACTTGCGGAATAAGAATAGACGGCCGTGCAAAAGGAATATCACGAGTACTTGAATATAACCAATGGTTGTTTTTTACGCGACCAAAATAGAAGCTAGCTTGCCAAGCTTCATTATAAAAGGCATTCCACTCCAAAAGTAAGTAATCTACACGAAGGCCGGGATGATAACGATTCCCCCCATTAAGGTAGACTGCCTGACCTGCAATACGAAAATCATTATTAATTTGATACGAGGCGTTAATGCCCACTTCGGTTAACTCTAACGATAGACTTTCATCATCATTAATATAATTACTTTTATCTGCGTCAATGATGCCTTGAGCAACAAAGCCATGAATTTGTAATGACTCGCTTTTAACCTCTGCGGCACTGAGATTAAAAATCAAACAAAAGTTACACATAACACTGAAATAATAACAGCTTAAATGAGACGGTTTACTCAGTAACTTTAATGACATTAACATCTTTGGCCTCCGATAAATTTTCCACATAGCCAATAGCACCTTTAGTTGACTTTATCGCTTTGATAAGTTCGCTTTCACTGGCCACTTCAATAGGTGCGACACCATAACCTGAAAATGTTAGCTTGTTCCATATACGGTCAAGTTGATAAGGAAATAAACGCAACTGCTCTTTGCAAAATTTTTGATGGAGTGGACTTTTGCTCGCTAAAACATAGACCACAATAGGCGTGCCATTTTTCCAATGGGCTTGACGCATGGAATATATACGGCGCAATTCGTTAACCGACAACGATGCGGTATCGGCCGTGATATTAGAAATAATATTAATTGCATATACTGGAGAACTAAAGAGTAAAATAATAATAGCAATTTTTAATAATATGACTTTAATAATTTCATCCTTGTAATTAATAGAAGGCAAAGATTATTTAACTCCGCTTACTCCTATGATCAGTTAAACCAATGAATTAATTAAAATTCCTACAGCATTCAGTTTAGTAAATTTATTATAACTTACCTAACATTAACAGCTTTATTTTCTCCCTCAAGTGATTAGACCAGTATTTTGCTGCTATATTCTGCGAAAACACTATAATAATCGTCAAATGAGATTAATTACGACTTTTCAGTCAAATTTATTTCAAACTTATAGTTAAATATGACATGATGCAGTATTACTTAACAATTAAGGTGTTTTTGCCGAAGATGACTACAAAGTTTAACATTTTAGTTTTAAATGGTCCTAATTTAAATATGCTAGGTAAACGTGAGCCAACGATTTACGGCTCATCATCCCTAGCTGAAATTATAGCAAGCTTAACTAGCATTGCCGATAAAATGAACCTACAGCTGAGCCATAAACAATCAAACGCAGAACATATATTGATTGATGAAATTCATGCCAGCTTTGAAAAAATAGACTTTATTATTATCAACCCTGCAGCTTTTACACATACCAGTGTTGCGCTTAGAGATGCTTTATTATCGGTTAATATTCCATTTATTGAAGTTCATTTATCTAACGTCCATGCACGAGAGTCATTTAGACAACATTCATATTTATCAGATATTGCAGTAGGCGTTATCAGTGGTTTAGGCACCAGTGGTTATGAATATGCTTTAGATTTTGCAAGAGATTGGTTAACACACAACACATAGACACTTTTACTTAAGTGATGATATTCACTTAAGTTTTTTATCAATATAAATTAAATAATTATCAAAAGGTATTCACATGGATATTCGTAAAATTAAAAAATTGATTGAGCTAGTTGAAGAATCAGGCATCAACGAGTTAGAGATTTCTGAAGGCGAAGAGTCAGTACGTATCAGTCGCGGTGGCACAATTATGCAAGCGGCACCTATGATGCAAGCTACGCCTATGATGCAAGCAGCACCTGCAGCTGCTGCGCCAGTTGCCGCAACAGAAGCTGCTGCTCCGGCAATAACCGGCCATATTGTTCGTTCACCTATGGTGGGTACTTTCTACTCAGCAGGTTCACCTGATGCTCCGGCATTTGTTGAAGTGGGTCAACACGTTAACGCTGGCGATACGCTATGTATCCTAGAAGCGATGAAAATGATGAACCAAATTGAAGCCGATAAATCAGGTGTAGTCAAACAAATTTTAGCTGAAAACGAAGATGCTATTGAATTTGATCAACCGCTATTCATCATTGAATAAGCCCAACCAATAAGGGTATTTTCATGTTAGATAAAGTTGTTATCGCCAATCGCGGCGAAATTGCCTTAAGAATATTGCGCGCTTGTAAAGAGCTTGGCATTAAAACGGTTGCCGTTCACTCGACAGCCGATAAAAATCTTAAGCACGTATTATTAGCTGATGAAACCATCTGTATTGGTAAACCTTCAGCGATGGATAGTTACTTAAATATTCCTGCTATTATCACCGCAGCAGAAGTTACTGACGCAGTTGCCATTCATCCAGGCTATGGTTTTCTTGCTGAAAATGCAGATTTTGCAGAACAAGTAGAAAAGTCAGGTTTTGCCTTTATTGGCCCTAAAGCGGAAAGTATTCGTTTAATGGGTGATAAAGTGTCAGCAATTAAGGCGATGAAAGCCGCTGGCGTACCTTGCGTACCTGGTTCTGATGGTCCATTAACGGAAGATAATGTAGCTAACTTAGCGCACGGTAAACGTATTGGCTACCCAGTGATCATCAAAGCCTCTGGTGGCGGTGGCGGTCGTGGTATGCGTGTCGTTCGCAGTGAAGAAGATTTAATCGAGTCTATTCAACTAACGAAATCTGAAGCGCGTTCGACTTTCAATAATGATATGGTTTACATGGAGAAATTCCTAGAAAACCCACGTCACGTTGAAATTCAAATTATGGCTGATGGCCAAGGCGGTGCAATTCATTTAGGTGAACGTGATTGTTCAATGCAACGTCGTCACCAAAAAGTTGTTGAAGAAGCGCCAGCACCGGGTATTACACCGGAAATGCGAGCAAAAATTGGTGAGCGTTGCTGTAATGCTTGTATAAAAATTAATTATCGCGGTGCTGGCACTTTTGAATTTTTATACGAAAATGGGGAATTCTATTTCATTGAAATGAATACCCGTATTCAGGTAGAGCACCCTGTAACAGAAATGGTTACCGGTGTTGACTTGATCAAAGAGCAACTTCGCATTGCTGCTGGTCAACCTTTGTCTTATACCCAAGATGATATTAAAGTGTCTGGTCATTCAATTGAATGTCGTATAAACGCTGAAGATCCACGCACATTTATTCCTTCACCTGGAAAAATTACCCGTTTTCATTCTCCAGGTGGTTTAGGTGTACGTTGGGACTCTCATATTTATGCTGATTACTCAGTGCCTCCACACTATGATTCTATGATCGGTAAGTTGATCACTTGGGGTGATAGCCGTGATGTTGCTATTGCCCGTATGCGTAACGCATTAAGTGAATTAGTTATTGACGGTATTAAAACAAATATCGCATTACATAAAGACATTTTAAATGATCAAGGTTTTGTCAACGGTGGTGCAAATATTCATTACCTTGAGAAAAAGCTTGCTGAGTTAGACTAAACGTTAAAGCGTTACTGACTAAAAAGCTCTGCATGCAGAGCTTTTTTTATGTTCAGTGTAAACCGTATGTCGTGATATCATCAACGATAAAGCACGACTTATTATCCATGATTATGGCTAGAAACAATGACTGAATTACTAGAAAAACCTTTACCGCCCGCCGATGATGACTGCTGTGGCGGTGGTGCATGCAACCCTTGTGTTTGGGACCACTACTACGCCGAACGAAAAAAATGGCGCTTACAGCAAGTCGAATTAAAAGCAGCCGCAGAGCAAGAAACAAAAACAACCGACGATTAATTGGCCATCTTAATCACTTTTTCAACCAGCTTATTAATGCCACTTGCCGCTTCCACTAATGAAGTTGCCAGCATATAAGCCGGTGTTGAGACTAATTTTCGAGCTTCATCAACAACAATATCATCAACAGCACATGCTCTATGAGCAAGACCAATATTCGTTAAAGACTGCGCTATGGCAATATCTTGACCAATAGTCGCCTGAGCTCCCTCTCCGTAAATAAGTGGGATCATTACGGGGGCAATGCACATATAACCGGCAGGTTTGTTGGCTTTAACAAATGCTTGGCACACAGCTAGTACTTGTTCATTAACACGAATATCTTCACCATTGATGGCAAAATCAGATAAATTTTTCGCGGCACCGAAACCACCTGGCACTATTAAAGCGTCAAATTCATCAATATAAAACTCTGTTAAATCTTCCACATCGCCACGAGCAATACGAGCCGATTCAACCAAAACATTACGCTGCTCTGCTACCATAACCTCACCGGTAACATGGTTGATAACATGATGCTGATTAATATTTGGTGCAAAACAACGATACTTTGCGCCTGCTTGTTCGATAGCAAGCAGGGTTAATACCGCCTCATGTATTTCAGCACCATCATAGACCCCACAACCTGATAAAATTACTGCTATGTTTTTCACACTGCCTCCTTAGCTATATTCAGCTTATTACGTATCAATTGACAGGCCATAACAAGATAAATAGACACTGCCATTAAGAGTGCAAATGGTAAGGCACTGCCGTCATAAAATACAGCTAAAATAGGACCCGCTAATGCACCGATACCAAAGCGTAAGGTGCCATTTACTGCTGTCACGGTACCGGCATGATCAGCAAACTCTTGCAAAATCAAAGCATCAGCATTCACAGAGATCATTGATAAGCTACCCATCAAGGGCAAAATCACTATCACATGATACAGTAAAGGTAAGGCAAAAATATTTGCCAACAGCAGACTCGTTGACATAACAATTGCCAACGAAAGACCGAAATAAAGCATTTTCCTCGAGCCGACATTGACGACAAAACGGGTATTAATAAAGTGTGCGATCATCAACGCAAAAACATTCATGCCAAACAATAAACTAAACTCGAATTCAGACACCTTGAACACCATCAAATAAACAAAGGGAATCGCGGTTATGTAAGCAAAAAAAGCTAACGACACCATCATCACGCTCAATAAATCAAAGCGGGCGGCGCGATTGCTGAAAACAATTTTATAACGCTCAATCACCCGATAAGTTTTTTTCGGTTTCGGCATAGTTACGTCTGGTAAAAACGTAGCGCTGCAGATAAAAACAATAAAAGCATAACTCGCCAAAACATAAAATATCATCTGCCAGCTATGCAGCAACAATAAGCTACCGATACTTGGCGCTATCATCGGCGCCAGCATCATGATCATACTGACATAAGACAAACCTTTTGCAGTATTTTTGCCATAGAGCTGTCGAATAATACCCGGCACAACCACAGTCGCTGCGCTACTGATAAAAGCTTGGCAAAAGCGTAAGGCGATAAATTGTTCAATATTTTCGACTAATGTTAACCCTAAGGTCGTTAATAAAAAGCCCGACAAACCCATCATAATCATGGTACGACGAGAGTATTTATCAGCCATAGGGCCAAAAACTAACAGCCCCACTGCATAGCCTAATAAATAAATGCTTAAGCTGTTTTGCACCAAAGGCATTTTAGTTGAAAAGTAATTGGCTAGCTCTGGCATACCCGGAAGATACATATCAATAGCCAACGGCGATACTGCTATTATGGCAGCGAGTAACGGCAGTATTAATTTAAATGAGACCTTAACTTTTGGCTCGTTCATCATTGCGGCTTCCCTATACTGCTAGGCTCTGGGTAATCATGAACAAGCTTCCCAATAATTTGAATGGCATTATCTATTCGCTCACTCCACTGAACACCAAAACTGATCCGCATATAGTTTTTATATTTTCCTGAAGGTGAAAAAATCTCACCTGGAGCAAAATTAACCCCCAGAGCAACGGCTTGTTTAAAAAACTGACTGGTATCAACATGAGAGCGGCAACGTATCCATAGCACACTGCCACCTTGAGGTTTTGAAATACAGACTTGCTCGGGAAAATATTCAGCAATTAATGCCCGCATACGTTCACAATTATAGCGAAGGGTTTTCCTCAACACCTGCAGATGCCTGTCATATTCACCACTCATTAAATAATCACTTAAGGTCCACTGCTGTAACATTGACGTAGAGCACGACTGCGCTCTTTTGATGCGCTTAGCTTTTTCTTCAAACTTGCCCGGTAACAACCAACCAACACGATAACCTGGCGCCGCCGTTTTGGAAAAAGATGAACAGGTTAATACTAAGCCTTTTTCAGAATATAACTGCGCGGGCACTGGCCGACAGTCAGAAAAGTACAAATCGCTATAAACTTCGTCTTCGATCAGCACAATGTTCTTGTTTTCCAGTAGCCTCACCATAGCTTGTCGTTGTTTATCTGTCATCATCGAGCCAGAAGGATTGCTAATGGCAGATGAAAATAAACACGCTTTCACTGCGTGTTGCTCAATAACCTTAGCGAGTTCAGCAACGCAAACCCCTTCTTCTGTGCAGGTATAAACCTCTAGCGCTTTCATACCTAGGCTTTCAATCAGCTCAATAATGCCAAAATAACAAGGTGATTCAACCGCTATAATGTCACCGCGCTCAGCAACACACTGTAAAGCAATGGATAAAGCTTCTTGCGCGCCATTGGTGATAATAAGATCGTCGTGATTAACCAAAGCACCGCATTCTTGATAACGAAAAGCTAAATTCAAGCGCAATTTAGCATCGCCATTGACCGGTCCATAGCTTACGGCTTTTTTTGATACTCGACTCAGAACAGAACGCATTAATCGAGCGAGTGTTTTATCTGGCGGGTGTGCATTTACCGGATTAGAAATACCTAGTGCGACAGAATCAGGCATATGTACAGCTTCATATACTTGTTCGATTAAGCTACGACAAGAAATTTCAGTCGGCTGACAACCCGACCATTTTGCTCGCATGGGCAATAAAGTTCGGGCTTGTGTCGCTTTTAAGTAATAACCCGACTGAGGTCGAGCAGAAATAGTGCCTTGACGCTCAAGCTCAATATAAGCCTGCTTTACCGTTGGCACACTGATATCAAACTGTCGGCTCAACTTACGTAAACTCGGTAATTTATCACCTGGACGTATTGCACCACTGCGTTGCTGGTGCTCAACAAAATCTATCACTTGTTGATATAAAAATTCTGACGCAGATTTATCAACTAATCGCATAACTGTATAGGTTGCATTTTCATTTTTTTGTATATGTTATTAAAACAAAAAAGCCGTAAAATGTCTATTCGTTACTAACACTGCCTAATTGATATACCTCAGTATTTAGCTGGTTTAAAAGCTATTCGCTTGGTTTATCTTATTGCTCCACAAGCAACAGCTTGTAAGAGCTATTCAAGAGAACGCTATGAATAATACATTTTTATATATCATTACTGTGTTGATTTGGGGCTCGACTTGGATTGCAATTAATTACCAACTAGGTGCAGTGGCTTCAGAAGTTTCTATTGTTTATCGTTTTGGCTTAGCGGCAATAGTGCTATTTGCTTATTGCCGTCTTAAAGGTTTACCGTTATGTTTTTCATGGCGTCATCATCGACAGTTTTTCCTCTTTGGCGCCACTTTATTTAGCGTTAATTACTATTTACTTTATTCTGCACAGCAGCACATCAATTCAGCACTAACCTGCATCGCTTTTTCAATGATCATGTTTTTCAATGTTTTTAATGCTCGCATCTGGTATGGCACTAAAGTCACTCAGCAAGTTTACTTAGGAGGAACATTAGGCCTACTCGGTATTGTCACACTCTTCTGGCCACAAATTAGTGATACGCAGTTGGGTCCTGAAACGCTATTGGGCTTAGGGCTTTGCCTTACTGGTACTCTATTTGCGTCAACCGGTAATATGTTATCAATGAGAAACCAAAAGCTCAACTTGCCTCTGATGTCTGCTAATGCTTGGGGTATGGCGTATGGTGCTATTTTTATGGCTATTATTGCCATAATACGAGGCAGAACTTTTAGTTTTGATTATAGCTTTTCCTATATAAGCTCGTTACTTTATCTCGCTATTTTTGGTTCGGTTATTGCTTTTGGTAGTTATTTAACATTGCTCAATCGTATTGGCGCTCATCGCGCCTCATATGCATCAATTATGTTCCCTGCTGTCGCCGTCGTCATTTCAACGCTTGTTGAAGGTTTTTCTTGGACTATTTACACCGTGATTGGCTTATTATTCATTTTGGCAGGTAACCTTGTAGTACTGACGCGTGCTAAAAAGCCAATAACGCTAGCTAATTGTACAGAAACGCATAGCACTAAAGTCATGCCAGCAAATGTAAATCAAAGCAATTTAAAAACAGAGAGCTTATAGCGGGCTTAATTATCTCCAATTGGGCAATTTTTTGTGCGCAGTTCACTTTATCCTAAGTGCCAATTGCACAACGGCGTTGAAAACCTTCCTTTTCAGCGCCGTTTTTTCTTATGCCTTTTAGCTTCAGAAGCGGTTAGTGTTTCGTATTAATGATTTGATTTTTCAACAATACTCACTCATTAGGCGCTTTTTTCTTAATCACTGCCAATAGGCGAGCCCGGCGGTAATTTTATCTTAGATGCTGGCGTCGCTATCTTGTCATGACTCAAACTGTAATTAATTTGATTTGCTAATAGAGCAAACTGTGCACGAGAGCTTTTATATTTTTTCGTGCTGCGCTTATCCGTTAACCACTGAGATAAATCAGTTAAGGTTAAATACACCTCCGCTTTAACTTCCGTTACCAGATTTTCGCTGTGCCACAACGCTAACAAATGCTCGATTAATTGCTGATTCACCCGTTGTTGTATTAACAAGGCCGTAGATTTTTTTGGGGCCGACTGCAAAGTAGCACCAATAAGCTCGTTAAATAGCTGCCCTACCGAGGGTATGTTGTTATCCAGCATACTTTGCTGTTGCAATCTTGCTAAGCGTTCCGCATTAAGCAGCAATACCAAAGTGTGCTTGGCACTAGCTTCTGCCGCGCTAATAGGGTCAAACGTTAAACCTGTGTAACTGGTAAAGCTTTCTCTATTGCGACTGTAGCCATAAGCTTTTGGCGGAATTAGCGCCGTAACTTCCGCCGGAATCGCTAGCGTTTCCACTGACAAAGTTAACAATAAAGCCTTCAAGGCAGCATGTTGTGACTTACCTGAAAGCATTTTTTGTTGGTTAGTAAATTGTTCACTACGCAATTGATAACCGTAATCGACACCGGCGATAAGCTTAGCTGTAGCCTCAACTTGAAAACGATGGAAATTGTAAATTGGCACCAACACTTGTTCTAGTTCCGACATCGGTGTACCCACGGGAATACTGTTTAAGCCGAAGTTAGCTAAAGCGAGCTCTCTCACCTGCAATACTCGGGTTAGTTCTGCCGCAGCGTCTTTACCGTTGTCCCACAAGTGTCCTGTTGCATGCGCGCCAGATTTAGCTCGCGCATCAGGATCAGAGACATAAGCTAAACCTTGTTGCAGGGCTGAATCAACTAACTCAGATAAATACTGTGCTTCTTGCGCTTTACTGACGTCGCCATAACCATAAGCAACCACATATTTATCCCAGTCGCCAATATCTGTTGCGTAGGCATTTTCTAAGCTGATTTCATCATTTTTTATGGTGATTAACGGGTGTGGGTAATCCATCACCGATGCACGGTCGTTAACACTGGCGGCAAAGTTATGCGCAATACCTAAGGTATGCCCTACCTCATGTGCTGATAATTGACGAATACGGGCTAGTGCCATAGCTTTCATCGCACTGGTATCGGTATCTATGGTTTTAAAAGGAGAGGTTAAGCCAAGGGCAATTAAGTAATCTTGACGAACTCGTAAAGAGCCCAGCGTGACATGACCTTTAAGAATTTCTCCCGTGCGCGGGTCGATAACCGAAGCGCCATACGACCAACCACGAGTGGCACGATGTACCCACTGAATCACGTTATAACGCACATCCATCGGATCGGCATCACTTGGTAACATTTTAACTTGAAAGGCATTTTTATAACCAATAGCCGCGAATGCTTGATCCCACCAACGAGCCCCATCGAGTAACGCACTTTTTACCGGCTCAGGTACGCCAGCATCAAGATAGTAAATAATAGGTTCAACCGCTTCACTTACTTTCGCTTGTGGATTTTTTTTCATTAGGCGATGACGAGGAATATTGCGCGTTATCAGCGGCTCATCAATAGCACTGGCATAATCGGCATAAGCGTTTTGCCAAAAACCGCTATAAGGATGAAATTTCCGAGTTTGATAACCATCGTCAGGTAACTTAATTAATGAATGATGTAAATTCACCGTAACAGCAGATGCGTCTGGCACAACAGCACGTAAATGTGCACCGGCTTTGCTGCCTTTATAAGTTACTGTTGCTTCTAACTCCGTATTGTTTGGAAAGGCTTTACTGCGCTTTTGATAAACCCCACTGCGTGAGGCATCAATCTTATAGTCGCCTTGTTTAGTGCGTTGTAACTGTGCTGATAAGTTATGGATGTCTGACAATAAGAATGGTGTGTAATCAATAAGCGTTTTACTGTTATCTGGTGAGCTATTACTGACCTTAAAGCCCCAAATAATTGAGCTAGCAAAGGCTTCATCAATGGCTTGTTTTTCCAGCACACTATCAGTATTAGCACGGTAGTAGCTATTGAGTTGACGTAAAAAAACTTTGTCACCCACTCTTTCAAAACGCACTAAACGGGTATCACCCAGCTGACCACGGTCTAAACCAATATCATTAGAGCCAACACCATGCGGCAAACCACTTTGAAATAAAAACTCTTGTTCAAAGCTTTCAATTTCTAAAAATACGTTGCCGGTTTTATCATCAAGATAAAAAGAAAAGTAACCTTGATGGTGTTGCTTGTCTTGAATAAATTCAGCGTAAGTTGGCTCTGCTTGCGCCAGCGCTTGTGCTGACAATAGGCAGCAGAAAAAGAAGCCCATTACTCTAATGAAAAAATTCATTCTATATCCTTGCCGTCTGTAAAATTAAATAATGAGAAGTGCTGAAAATACTCATATTCTTGTTATAATCGATTTAAAAGTAAGCTTAAAAGTTTTTTAAGCTTACTTTATCGCTTAATTAAAGCAACTTTTGATGCCTTGATAGTAGATCATTACATTGAAAATTAAATACAATATACAATTCACTCTTGTAATTAAGAGTATGACTTTAAAGTAATTAGGTAACCCGATGCAACGACTAGCTCCCGCTTTACGTGAAGATAATGTACCATTAGATTTAATTTCATTAATAAAAACCATTTTAGCTGCCACCAAAGAAATATCTTTTCGTGTTAGCCAAGGTCACTTAGGTGACGCTATGGGATCAACCTTAGATGAGAATATCCAAGGTGAAGTGCAAAAGAAACTTGATGTTGTCGCCAACGAGTTATTTAAAGACATTTTATTAGAGTCGGGCTTTGTTAAGGCAGTATCGTCTGAAGAAGAAGACACCTCAGTTGCCGGTGACGAAAACGGCAAGTTTATTGTTTCATTTGATCCGCTAGACGGTAGTTCAAATATCGATATTAACTCGTTAATTGGCACTATTTTTTCTATTCATCAAGCGCCAACGGATATGGATGCTAGCGATCCTGATATGTTTAAGCAATCAGGTGACAAACAAGTTTGTGCCGGCTATGTACTTTATGGCCCATCAACTATGCTAGTGATGACAACCGGCAGTGGTACACACTTTTATGTGCTAGACCGCACACATGGTGGTTACTTATTAGTTGAACGTAATGTGCAAGTGCCACAAGATACGCAAGAATTTGCTGTTAATATGTCAAATCAGCGTTTTTGGCAAAAACCTATGCAAAACTACATCAACGATTTACTTGCCGGTGACACAGGTCCGCGTGGTAAAAATTTCAACATGCGTTGGATTGCCGCTATGGTGGGTGATATTCATCGTGTTTTATGTCGTGGCGGATTGTTTACTTATCCAAGCGATAATAGAAACCCAGATAAACCTTATAAATTACGCTTAATGTATGAAGCCAACCCAATGAGTTTTTTACTTGAGCAAGCTGGTGGCTTAGCCATGACAAGCGAAGGACGCATTATGGATATTGAACCAACAGATATTCATCAACGTGTTGAAGTGATCATGGGTTCAAAAAATGAAGTCGAAGCTTGCTTAGGCTATTACAAATAATACCAAGTCTATTAAGTTTGCTCACTGAATGGGAAGAAACTTAGTATAATTGGTATAATATCGGCGTTAATCCCTCCTCTCCAACATTAAAGCACTTGAAAAATTTTCAAGTGCTTTTTTTATTTTTAACTATACTGCAAACAATAAAGTGAATTGAAATCCACAAAAAAAACAAAACTAAGTGTTGAAATTAAAGGCCTTATTCGACAAAATCACAATCCGACAATAAAAAATGTGTCATATGGCACACAAAATAGAATATAGCTGCTACTAAAGCACTTTATAAAGGACGATGGGATTATGAGTCATATCACTACAATCGAACGTACCTTCACCGAACAAGAGCAACTAGTCTCTACCACCGACTTAAACGGCGACATTACTTATGCTAATGCTGAATTTTGTCAAATAGCCGGCTACAGTTTAGAGGAGCTTATCGGTCAACATCACAATATTGTCCGTCACCCTGATATGCCCAAAGCAGCATTTAAAGATCTCTGGGAAAAATTAAAGCGTGGTGAATCATGGCGAGGCATGGTTAAAAATCGTTGCAAAAATGGTGATTACTACTGGGTTGACGCTTATATAACCCCACTTTTAAAAAACGGTGAAATATCAGGTTATCAATCAGTTAGAGCATTTCCTAGTGCACAACAAAAGATACAAGCTCAAGCACTGTATGACAAGTTGAACCAGAACAAAGCGATTATTGACTTACATGCCAATATCTTCCTCAAGCGCTTTATTGCACTTATTGCTGTTGTAACAGCAATAACACTCGATTGGCTGCTTGTTGGTACTGTAACCTCAGCATTAATTTTATTAGTTTGTTTAGTTTTTATACTCGTTGTTTTTTCAGAAGAATTTATAAAGCTGCCTCACCAGCTTGCAAAAACTAAAGCAACATTTGATAGTCCATCGCGACACATATACTTAGGCAAAGGCATTCTAAATATCATCAATTACCCTACCGAGCTTTATAAAGCGAGAATTAAAACAGTACTAGGGCGGAGCAATGACTCAGGTAGAAGGTTAGCTAAGCTGGCTGATGAACTTGCCCAAACCTCAAATGAAATGTTCACTAGCATCCAAGAAGAAAATGAACATATAGGCCAATTTGCGACGGCAATCACCCAGATGAGCGCAACCATCAGCGAAGTGAGCGAAAGCACCACTTTAGCACACGATAAAGTTGAACAAGTACAAAGCGAGTGCTTACAAAATATTGTGACCATCGAAAGTAGCGAGAATAAAATTAATCAACTTGCCAGCGATGTCGAAAATGCTGCGAGAAATGCCACTGAGTTAGTTACCGATGTTGACAAAATATCAACCGTGATGAGTGAAATTCAAGGTATTGCCGATCAAACTAACCTACTAGCATTAAACGCAGCAATAGAAGCAGCAAGAGCCGGTGAACAAGGACGAGGGTTTGCTGTTGTTGCTGATGAAGTCAGGACCTTAGCAAGCCGAACCCAAAATGCTACCGAGCAAATTCAATTATCGGTCAATGAATTACAAGGCACTTTAAAAACATGGAATCAAGTTATGCTGCTCAATAAAAGCAATGCTGAAGAATGCTCGGCTGAATCAAAAACTATTAAACAAGCAATGCAAAATATTATTGAAAACATTCAAAATGTTAATGATATGACCGCGCAAATTGCTACCGCATCAGAGCAGCAAAGCGTGGTGGCCGAACAAATTACTCAAGGTATTCATAATATTGACAACATATCGCAGCGCAACACCTCATTGGCAGCAAAAGTATCAGATAAAAGTAGCGAAGTTAATAAAAATGCTGAAGCGATAGAAGAGCTTAGCACCAACTTTAGTTAATATCTCACTTTAGCACTTTTTTCTACTCCAACCTTACGACTATTATGGCTACCCAAGTAGCCATTTTTTATCCTACATGCACAATTTCCGCCTTGTTAGCCATTAGATAGCTATTCAAAGTTAAAGTCAGCAGCCAAAAGAAAAGTGATAAAAATCACTAAAACCCAGCTTTACGGCGACAAAAGCTTGACTTAGATCAAAAAAGGATTACAATTTTCACAAATTACTGAAAATTCAGAAATCTAAAAAGGCTATCAGTATGAAAATTACCGCTATGACCCAATCACTGGTATTGCACTTTGGTGAAATGGGCTCTCGTTGGGGATTAAACCGCACACTGGGGCAAATGTACGCCGTTATTGTACTTACCGAAGCGCCGCTTAATGCCGATCAAATCAGCGAAGCATTACAAATATCACGCTCTAATGTCAGTATGGGTTTGAAAGAACTGAAATCCTGGAATCTGATAAAACTGCATCACATTCCAGGTGACAGAAAAGAGTATTTTTCAGCGCCAAGCGATATTTGGGAAATAGCTCGTACATTAGTCGTTGAACGCAGAAAGCGTGAGCTTGATCCAACTTTATCGACATTACGTGATGCCTTAATGGAGCAGCCTAGCAATGAGTCAGATAAATATACTCAAATGCGCGTTAAGCAAATGCATGATCTAATGGAGATGGTCACGCTATGGTCTAACGAAATGCAAGGCATGTCATCAGAAAAGCTATCAGCTTTACTCAAACTGGGTGAAGGCATTAGCAAAATTTTAGATGTAAAAGACAAATTATTATTGAGGTAATGGTAATAATCACTATTTCACAGCGCTCAATTAAAACAATTTAAACAACACAACCGAACCAATCTGGTTACATTATTTACCTTACTGAAGTGGAGTACATCACGTGTTAGATGCAGCAGCTATTGCTAATGACACAAGTTTCATGCTTTCACGCATCCAATTTGCTGCCAATATTAGTTTTCATATTTTATTTCCTACCATCAATATCGCCTTATGCTGGATATTGTTATTTTTTAAAGTGCGCTTTAACCAAACTCAAGATGAAAGTTGGTTACGCGTTTATCGCTTTTGGGTTCGAATATTCGCTTTGACCTTTGCTATCGGTGTTGTCAGCGGTATTACCATGTCATTCCAATTTGGCACCAATTGGCCTGGCTATATGGAAACTGTCGGCAATATTGCCGGACCATTGCTTGGTTATGAAGTCATGACCGCTTTCTTTTTAGAAGCATCATTTCTTTCCATTATGCTATTTGGCATGGACCGAGTATCTAATCGCGTTCACACCATAGCAACGGTACTGGTCTCTTTTGGCACCACTCTCTCTGCTTTTTGGATTTTATCACTCAACTCTTGGATGCAGACCCCCGCAGGCTTTGAGATGATCGATGGTGTTGCTCACGTCACCAGTTGGATGGACGTTATTTTTAATCCATCTATGCCTTACCGTTTAATGCACATGTTGTTAGCATCAGGGCTAACTTCAGCATTTTTGATCTGTGGTATCTCAGCTTATCGACTCATCAAAGGCGATAATAAGAAATCAGTCAAGCAAGCGCTCAATTTTTCAGTCATCTTGGCAGCTATTTTAATCCCATTACAAATTTTTGTTGGTGACCTACATGGTTTAAATACTTTTAAACACCAACCAGCCAAAGTCGCAGCAATGGAAGGAGCATGGGAAACGGCTACTGAAGTTCCACTATTGTTATTTGCCTTACCTGACCAAGAAAAGCGCGAAAATAGTTTTGAAATAAAAGTCCCTAATATGGCCAGTATTATTTTAACCCATGATCCGAAAGGTGAAATAAAAGGCTTGAATGAGTTTATTGATAAGCACCCGCCCGTTGCACCAGTATTTTTCAGCTTTAGAGTTATGATCGGCATGGGCGTACTAATGCTACTATTTTCTTGGCTTGCTACCTATCAATTTGTCATCAAAAAACAATATCCACCTTGGTTATTAAAAACCGGTATTGCTATGACTTTTTCTGGATGGTTAGCCACTTTAGCCGGTTGGTATGTTACTGAAATTGGTCGTCAGCCTTATTTAGTTACCGGCATACTGCGTACTAAAGATGCCGTTACCACCACTCCTCCGACAGATATTGCGTTGTCACTCACGTTATACCTAGTTATTTATGGCTTTTTGTTAATCGCTTATATCCGTACTTTATTTGTCATGGCCAATCGAGCGGTAATACTCGAAGAAAGCAATGCCTCGCTAACAGGTAAAGAACTTACATCTGACTCAAGTAAACCTGTAACAACGAATGAAGGAGTAGCATCATGAATGTTACATCTGTAGATTGGCTACCAAGCGTATTTATTGGCTTAATGGGGCTGTCATTTTTAATTTACGCCATACTTGATGGTTATGACCTAGGCGTTGGCGTATTGCTGCCATTAGATAACCCACAGCAACGCGATACCATGATTTATTCTATTGGACCATTTTGGGACGCTAATGAAACTTGGTTAGTAATGGCCATTGGCTTATTGCTGATTGCTTTTCCAAAAGCTCACTCGATTATATTTCAAGCCTTGTACTTGCCAACAGCATTAATGTTAGCGGGATTGATTTTACGTGGCGTATCGTTCGACTTTCGCACTAAAGCGCCGATTACTGATAAACATAAATGGGATTACGCTTTTAAATTTGGCTCTTTGTTAGCCACGTTAACCCAAGGTTATATGTTGGGACGCTATGTCACTTCATTTGAAGACTCTTGGTTAAGTATTGGTTTTTCAGCCTTATCAGCTGTTTGTGTTACGGCTGGTTATTGTTTTATCGGCGCTGCTTGGTTGGTGATGAAAACAGAAGGCGAGTTGCAACGCAGAGCAGCAAACTGGGCAAAAATCACTAACGTTTTGATGGCTGTTGGTATTATCGCGGTATGTTTAACTAATCTTCTCATTGATCAGCAGATCATGGATAAATGGTTAGGTGGTATGCAAGTGTTAATTTTAATTCCAATAACCTTACTGCTTGCTTTTACTTTTATCACCGTTCACTTGTATTTAGATAAAGTACCGATGGCAGATGATATTGGTTGTTGGTTTCCATTTTTAGCCGCTATTATACTGTTTATAATGTGTTTTTGTGGATTAGCCTATAGTTTTTATCCTTATATAGTGCCTTTTAAAATGACCATATTTGAGGCCGCAAGTGCTCGAGAATCTTTATGGTTTATTTTTGTTGGCGCCGCTGTCGTTTTACCGATGATTATTGGTTATACGATATTTTCTTATAAAGTGTTTTGGGGTAAAACCACTAAGTTAAACTATTAAATAGTTTTTGGTTTCTAATTTATACACTCCGGTACATAAAAGCCCGATATTAACCAGTAATATCGGGCTTTTTCATTTCATTAGCACATGTAACAACAAGACATTTTATGCCTTATCTTGGCTCTCTTCTTTAGCTTGTGCCTTTAATGCTTCTAACTTGGCTTTATGATCTAACTTGTAGTCAGGCATGTCTTTATTACCGGCCATTAAGTAGTTATCCATCCAACGCATTAAACGTAAGCTGTAATCGTATTGTGCCGCCGCTTTGCGGTTACCATGACCCTCACCTGGGTAATATACTAAACGTACATCTTTACCTTGTACTTTCATATAGCGGTACATTTCCATTGATTGTGCTGGGTGTACACGCGGATCATCTTTACCGTGCATAATTAGCAATGGCGTTTTTGACTGATGTGCCCAGTAAATAGGGCTACGCTCTAAGTAATATTGCCACTTATCCCAAGGGTAAGAACGTGCATGTACTAAGTGCATTTCGTTAGAAATATCGGTAGTACCAAACTTAGATAACTGGTTTGAAATACCAACAAACATCACGCTCGCAGCAAAATGTTCCGTTAATTTAGTTGCTGCCCAAGCAGAGGCATAGCCACCGTATGAACCGCCGGTAATACCAACACGCTTAGTATCAACTAAGCCGGTTTCAACTAAATAGTTTTTCATATCCACTAAGTCATCAAACTCTGCGCCAGCATAATCATTTTGACCTAACTTCGAATACTCAACGCCTTTACCGGTTGAACCACGGTAGTTTGGATAAAATACCGCATAACCACGTGCCGCCCCCATTTGACCCGGTTTAGAGTAAGCGGTTATCCAACCATTTTTTTCATGACTTTCTGGACCACCGTGTACTTGCATGATTAATGGATAACGTTGGCCTTTTTTATAATCCAGTGGATAAACTAAAATACCACCCACCTCAACACCATCACGCGCTTTTATGCTGATAGATTCTTGCTTAGCAAAGCGTTTGTCATTTAACCATGGATTAGAGTCGGTAATTTTACTCAGCTTTTTAGCACGAATAATAAAGCTTTCATTTGGATGCTGGGCGCTATGACCTTTGACACCGATAGTTTTATCTGAGTTTGAAAGCGATAATGAAGACGCTATAATTTTTCCTGCTTGTAGCTGAGTTTTATAGTTATTACTACCGGGGTTAATGTTAGCAACAATACTTTCAGTGCCAACATTGGCAATAAAGTTTAACTTACTGCTTTTATGTGACCATTCAATATCGCTGACATGCCCAGCAAAATTTGGCAACCAATCTTGTATTTCACCACTGTTAACATCGGCTAAATATAAACGCCCGGTTGCAGGATCATGTTTATCTTGTGTACCAATAACCGCGATATATTTACCGTTATAAGAAAACTCAGCGCTGCCTAGCTTGCCTTCAGTAGCAATCGACATGGTAATTTTTTGATCGGCCAAGTTCATCACATGCCATTGTGCTTTAGTGTATGAATCATCAATTAATGCTGTAGGCTGAGTTTTCACCAATAACTGCGCGTTATCAGCAGCCCAGTTCATATCACTAACATAACCGGCAATATCAACAGCATTTAACTGCACAGCTTTATGCTGCACCGTTAAATCAGTAATAAATAATTGCTTATTTTTCAAGTCCATTTCATAAACTTCAGCTTGAAAACCAAGTTCTTTGAGTTTTTTATCAGACTTATCTTCTGCTGGCATCGCTAATAACGCAACTTGCTTACCATCAGGGCTAATATCGTAGCGACTAATTGAGGTATCTTTTAACGACAATACTCTTTCACGTTCGCCACCATCAACAGGAATACGATAAAGCTGGGTAAATTTTTCATCTTTAAATTTGGCAAGAAAATAAACAAATTTTCCATCTGCCGACCACTCTATAGCGCCAACGTTAACTTTGCCAGTGATAAAAGGTCTTGCATTACCTTTAGTGTCGGTAATAAAAAGTCCGCTATAACTGCCACCATTATTATCTACATATAGCTCTCGTGGTAAAGTTCGGGTGAATGCAATATGATCGCCACTTGGGCTAATAACGCTATCTCTTACTGATTTTATTTTTGGAATATCTTCTAGGGTAATAACATCACTCGCCATCGCACCAATACTTGCCAACGACATTAATGCCACTAATGATTTTAATTTCGACATAAGTTCCTCAATTAAAAAGCTGCCGATCATGGCAACCGTGATTTTGCACAAAATTATAAAAATTACCGTTCAATACTAACCCAATAGAATCAAAGCTTAAAGCGTTAGGCTAGTCACGATTAATCGATTTCAACGTAATATGATTATTCAGACAAAAGTTGGATAAAAATAGCGCCAACACGTACTAGGCGAACTGCCTATGTTTTTGTTAGAATACGCAGCATATTTTGATAACACCATTAACGGCTGAGTCGTTATTCGGTCAATGGCGCTTGGAGATAACGATTTATGCCGGCTTATGCAGTAGGACACAAGGTTCCTGATTCAGATTCAATTTGTTCAGCAATTGCACTTTCATACTTAAAAACAACCATTGGTGAAGATGTAAAACCGGCTCGTTTGGGCGAGCTTTCACCTGAAACTTTATTTATTTTAGATAAATTTGGTTTTGAACAACCAGAGCTTAAAACTAGCTTTGCTGATACCGATGGTATTTATGTTGTTGATCATTCAGACCGTATTCAAGGCCCTGATGATATTGATGCTACAACGATATTAGGTATTATTGATCATCATAAATTAGGTGACATTACCACATCTACGCCGTTAGAAATTTGGGTGCGCCCGGTTGGTTGTACTAATACCATCATTAAAATGATGTATGACTTTCATAACGTAGAGATCCCAAAAAATATTGCTGGTGCCATGATGTGTGCGATTTTGTCTGATACGGTGATATTTAAATCTCCAACATGTACCACCGCTGACATAAAGTGTGTTGAAGCATTAGCAGAAATTGCTGGCATTGAAGATTATAAAGCCTTAGGCATGGAAATGTTCACCGTGAAATCTTCAGTACAAGGTACGCCGGTACGTGAGTTAGTATTACGTGATTTTAAAGATTTCAACATGAAAGCTAACATTGTTGGTATCGGCCAATTAGAAGTTATCGACCTAGCGTTATTCGATGACATGAAAGCTGATTTACACGCTGATTTACAAGCAGTTAAAGAAGAAGGCAATCGTCACACGGTAATGTTACTGCTAACTGATATCATGCAAGAAGGTTCTGAGCTATTAGTAGTAAGCGACGATATCAGTATTGTTGAAAAAGCTTACGATATAACGCTAGTTGACGGTAAAGCTTGGTTACCAGGTGTTATGAGTCGTAAAAAGCAAGTTGTACCACCATTACAAGATACTTTTGCTTAAGCTGTTATATTAAGCTTATGCTTAATAGTAAATATTAAAAAGCCCAACAATTGTTGGGCTTTTATGATTAAGAATAGCAATCACCAGAATCACTTATATTAGCTGCCCTTTACCAAACCATTTTTTATAAGGTTGATATCTGTCGTATAGCCAATTAAAAATAAAGGTATAGACTAATATAAACGTTAAAAAGCCTGCCTCCAAAATTATGGCTTCAAACCACGATATATTTAAATACCATGCGATCACGGGCAAAGTAATGGCCACCATGCCGAACTCAAACCCACAGCTATGGATAATCCTAACGACTAAGCTTCTTTCAATACGATTGTCACCCGCTAATTTATCAAAAACTATGTTGTAAATATAATTCCACAACATAGCAATCATCGATAAAGCAATACCTACGATGACCATTTTCTCTGCTGCAAAACCAGCAAGTAACACTGAAATTGGTACAACAATAGCTAACATACTTACTTCAAAGAAAATAGCCTGAAAAATTCTCTCAGCGGTGTTCATTAATTATTCCTATATTTAGTGACGATGAGATTATTTTCATCCAAAATAGAGATACGTGTTAGTTAGATAGTATCTGGAAAAGCGATATGTTAAGTATTGAACAACTCCAAGCCTTTGCAACAACGGTAGAGACCGGATCATTTTCGGCAGCAGCGCGACGTTTAAATAAAGCTCAATCAGTTGTTAGTCAGCACATCATTAATTTAGAAATAGACTGCAATGCTACGCTTTTTGAACGCTCTGGCCGTTACCCACTATTAACAGAGGCGGGGAAAAGTTTATTACCGCAAGCTCAAGCTTTACTTAATCAGCATCAACGCTTACAAAACACTGCACTAGCATTGACCGATGATACCCCAAGCGAAATAACAATTGCCCTTGATGAAGGCATACCGTTTAAAAAAATCACAACCGCGATTGACCAATTACAACGCGAATATCCTTATGTTACATTAGAGTTTTTAAGCGCCTCAAGTCTTGACATCATTGACATGCTAAAAACTGAGCAAGCATTAGCCGGTATTATTTTTAGCGAACTCGCTATGCCCAGTTATTTAGATTTTGAATGCCTTGGCACCGTAAAGTTTGATGTCTATGTTGCAAAAAATCACAGCTTAGCAAAACTGAAATGTAAAAATATCGATGGTTTACGACTACACCGGCAATTACTTATTCGCTCTCGCAATACCCAAACCAGTAGCTTTCAATTAAAGATCAGTCCCGACATTTGGTATGCCGACAATTACTTTTTATTACTCGAACTCACCTTAAAAGGACATGGATGGTGTTTATTACCTAATCACGTGGCAGATGAATCAATAGAAAGAGGAGAGCTTGTTAAGTTAACGTTAGAGCATGGTGACATGGGCTGGCATGCCAATGTTGATGTACTACAACATCAAAGGTACAGCAACCTAGCCATTTTTAGAACACTGAGAAATTTATTGCGAAACCGACTTAAACCTTAACACTTGCATCGTAAAAAAGCCCAGCAGTTGCTAGGCTTTTGGCTATTTACATTCTCTACAAGAGTTTAAATATCTTTCACGCCCATATTAAATAGCGTAAAGCCGTAAATATCAGCATATTGATCAATGGTTTTACTGATCGGCGTGCCTGCACCATGCCCTGCGTCAGTTTCAATACGAATTAAAGTTGGATTAGCGCCAGCTTGTTTAGCTTGTAGCTCAGCAGCAAACTTAAATGAATGCGCAGGTACCACGCGATCATCATGATCCCCTGTGGTCACCATAGTTGCTGGGTAATGCGTACCTGCTTTAACATTATGTACCGGCGAGTAACCTAATAAGTAGTTAAACAGTTCGGCGTTATCATCTGATTTACCGTAATCGTATGCCCAACCAGCCCCTGAGGTAAACGTGTGGTAACGTAGCATATCAAGTACACCAACCGCGGGTAATGCTACTTTAAATAACTCTGGACGTTGCGTCATCACAGCACCAACCAGCAAACCACCATTAGAACCACCCATAACCGCCAATTTAGCGGTAGAGGTTACTTTTTCTTTAATCAAATACTCAGCAGCAGCAATAAAGTCGTCAAAAACATTTTGCTTTTTCATTTGCGTACCGGCATCGTGCCATTTTTTACCGTATTCGCCACCACCACGTAAGTTCGCTACAGCATAAACGCCGCCTAATTCTAACCATGCAGCACGGGTTGAACTAAATTGCGGTTGTAAGCTAACATTAAAACCACCGTAACCATAAAGAATAGTAGGGTTAGTACCATCTAACACTAAGCCTTTCTTATGGGTAATAATCATCGGCACTTTAGTACCATCTTTGGAGTTGTAGAAAACTTGCTTTGATTCGAAGTTATCACTATCAAATTTAACTTTCGACTTCATATGAACCGTAGACTCGCCCGAAGTAAGATCTAAGCTAAAACTGGTTGAAGGTGTTTTCTGGTTACTAAATGAATAGTAAACTTTACTTTGCGAGTCTTTACCGCTGAAGCCGCCAGCTGTACCCACTTCAGGTAAAGCGATATTACGAATTTTTTTGCCGCTTAAGTCATATTGCTGGATAAAAGACGTGGCATCTTTCATATATTTGGCAAATAAATACTGCCCCCCTGTTGAAACTGATAAAACATTGTCTGTTTCTGGAATAACATCTACCCAATGTTCAGCTGTTGGTTGTTGAGCATTTACCTTGACAACACGTTTATTCGGCGCATCTTTATTGGTAATAAATAGTAACTCATCACCTTTACCGCTGACCAGTTCAGTATCTGAATTGGTGTTATCGACTACCGCCACTAATGCTGAATTAGTTTTAGTTAAGTCTTTAATAAAGAGCTTATTACCTGAAGTAGAAACTGCTGCTGACACTAACAAATACCGGCCATCTTTAGTCACTTCACCACCAACATAGCGATGCTTCTGAGCATCAGTGCCGCCGAATACTAGAGCATCTTCTGACTGTGCAGTACCAAGCTTGTGGTAGTACAACTTATGTTGATCAGTTTTAGCTGATAACTCACTACCTTTAGGCTTGTCGTAGCTAGAGTAATAAAAACCTGCGTTACCAACCCATGATAAACCGCTGAACTTAATATCGACCAACTCTGACTCAAGTATTTTTTTTGTTTCGGTATCAATAATACGCGCTTTACGCCAATCGCTGCCACCTTCTGAAATCAAGTAAACAGCCAACGAGCCGTCTTCACTAAATTCAATATTAGCTAACGACACAGTGCCATCTTCACTAAATTCATTAGGGTTGAGGAAAACCTCCGCTGGAGCATCTCCTTTTTGACGGTACAAAACATATTGATTCTGTAAGCCATCATTTTTATAAAAATAGTTATAACCACCTTCGATAAAAGGCATGCCAATTTTTTCATAATCTAATAATGCCGCAAGACGTGTTTTAATTTTTTCGCGATAAGGTATTTGTGCTAAATAATCGTGCGTGGCTTTATTTTGAGCCTTTACCCAATCAGCAGTTTCAGCACTCATATCATCTTCTAACCAACGATAATAATCAGTCACCTTAGTGCCAAAGTAATCATCAACAACAGCAACTTTCTTCGTTGTTGGATAAACTAGCGTTGTGCTCTCACTGCTGACACTAACGACTTTTTCAGTTGCTGCATTGGTTGTGGTGTCTTGACCACAGGCACTTAAGCCAAACAATGCCAGTAATATCGCAGAATTTAATACTATTTTTTTAGAATTCATAATTTACCAAGTAAATGAGATTGTTATTCTTTGCCAGCCATCATATGGCAGTATCTGATTGATGTCTATGTTAGGAAAATAATTAGTGCTAACCTATAAACATACAATAGAATCAATCAACTATGAAGATAGATAAAGTAGAGAAGATATGAATATTGCAAACTCAGCTCGCCTTAGTTATCAACTCATTGACGAAAGTGACAGTGAGTTTTTATTTCAACTCGATCAAGATCCAGAGGTAATGCGTTATATCAATAATGGCGTTATGACCACACGTGAAGATATTAGCGATATCTATATTCCACGCCTTAACGCCTATAAAAACGTAGACAAAGGCTGGGGCTTATGGAAAGTAACAGTTATCGACACGGAACAAGACATTGGCTGGATATTAGTACGGCCAATGGACTTTTTCTCCGACAAGCCAATTTGGCATGATATCGAGTTAGGCTGGCGGTTTTTCCAATCGACTTGGGGTAAAGGTTATGCCACAGAAGCGGCGATACAAGTTCAAAAAGCGCTAGCAAAACAACCGGAAAATAAAGCATTTAGTGCTGTTGCCATGCTGGATAATGATGGCTCGGTTGCTGTGATGAAGAAAATGGGTATGGACTATATAAAATCTTATATCCACTGTGATTCACAATTGGGTGATTTAGACGTAGTGCTCTACCGCATGGAAAATAAAAGCTAAAAAATCGTCAATCTTTCACATCTATATGATTGTGACATTCTATACATCCTGTACATACACGCTCTTTCACATCCATGTGACCGCGTTATACCGTACATCCTGTACATAAAAAAGCCCAACAAACGTTGGGCTTTAAAAGCTGACTCAGCAGCTTAGCAATAAGCTGCTAAACCTCAGTGCTTGAAAATCACACTCGTTCAAATACGGTCGCGATACCTTGGCCTAAACCAATACACATAGTCGCTAAACCAATGTTAACGTCTTTTGCTTCCATTAAGTTAATTAACGTACCTGAAATACGTGTACCTGAACAACCTAGAGGATGGCCTAGTGCAATAGCACCACCGTTAAGGTTAATCATGTCATCCACTTTATCTTCTAAACCTAATGAACGTACACATGACAATGCTTGTGCTGCAAATGCTTCGTTAAATTCAGCTAATTCGATATCGGCTAAGGTTAAACCTGCACGTTGTAGTGCTTTTTTCGTTGCTGGCACTGGGCCAAAGCCCATAGTAGATGGATCACAACCTGCGATAGCCATACCACGAATTTTAACACGTGGTGTTAAGCCCATCGCTTTCGCACGTTCAGCTGACATTACTAACATCGCCGAAGCGCCATCAGAAAGTGCAGAAGAAGTACCCGCTGTTACCGTACCATTTACCGGATCAAATACTGGACGTAAGCCCGCTAAACTTTCAATCGTCGTTTCAGGACGAATAACTTCATCATGCTCGATAAGCGTTAACGCGCCCATCGCATCATGACCTAAAGTTGGTACGATTTCGTTTGCCCAACGGCCTTCAAGCATTGCTTTATGAGCCAGTTGATGAGAACGAGCGCCAAAAGCGTCTTGTTCAGCACGAGTGATACCGTGTTGCATACCGAGTAACTCAGCTGTTAAGCCCATGTTACCAGCAGCACGTGAGATATGTTTGCTCAATGCTGGATCAAAATCTACATCGTACATCATAGGTACGTGACCCATGTGTTCAACACCACCAACTAAAAATACATCGCCTTGACCGGCCATGATATTAGTAGTGGCGTCATGTAGTGCTTGCATTGATGAACCACATAAGCGGTTCACGGTGACAGCACCGGTAGACTTTGGAATATCTGTTAATAGTTGAGCATTACGAGCAATATTAAAACCTTGCTCTTTAGTTTGCTTAACGTTGCCCCAGATAATGTCTTCAATTAATGCGGGATCAAGGTTAGGGTTTCTAACCAATAGTTGCTGCATTAAATGTGCTGATAAAGTTTCAGCACGAACATTACGAAAAACACCAGCTTTTGAGCGCCCCATTGGGGTACGGATGCAATCGACAATAACGACTTCTTTCATGATTTTCTCCTCGCCTAAGCTGTTTTAACGTCGGTTGTAAAATATGACTGACCAGATTTCGCCATTGCGCGCATGCCATCAGTAACTTGATAAATTTCGCCTAGGTGCGCATATTTATCTGCCATTGCAATAAAGTTATCTAAACCTAATGTTTCTAAATAACGAATTGGACCCCCTCTAAATGGCGGGAAGCCTAAACCGTAAATTAAGCCCATGTCAGCTTCAGCTGCAGTATCAACTACACCTTCTTCTAAACAACGAACCACTTCATTGACCATAGGGATCATCAAGCGAGCAATAGTTTCGTCTTGAGTGAAGTCTTTTTTATCTACGCCAGTACTTACACCTGCAAACAAGTCATAAGCTGCTTGTGCTGCAACTTTTGTTGGGCGCCCGCGCTTATCTTTACCGTAATCGTAGAAGCCTTTGCCGTTTTTCTGACCTAAACGTTTTTCGTTATATAAAGCACTTACTGGGTCATTATCAATTTTAGTCATACGGGTTGGGAAACCAGCAGACATAACACCCGTACAATGATCAGCAGTATCAATACCCACAACATCAAGTAAGTATGCTGGGCCCATAGGCCAACCAAATTGTTTTTCCATGACTTTATCAACAGCAACAAAATCAGCACCTTCAAGTACTAATTGGCTAAAGCCAGCAAAGTATGGGAATAAAACACGGTTGATATAAAAACCAGGACAGTCGTTAACAACGATAGGTGATTTACCCATTTTCGCAGCGTAGGCTACAACAGCAGCAACGGTTTCATCAGAAGTTTCTTTACCACGAATAACTTCAACTAGTGGCATTTTGTTTACCGGATTGAAGAAATGCATGCCACAGAATTTGTCTTTACGTTTTACACTTGTCGCTAGTAAATCAATTGAAATAGTTGAAGTGTTTGAAGTCACGATAGCGTCATCGCTAACATAGCTTTCAACTTCAGCTAAAACCATTGCTTTAACTTTTGGATTTTCTACTACAGCTTCAACAACAATATCAACATCTTTAACGCTGTCGTAGCTTAATGATGGTGTGATGTTATTTAACACGCCAGCCATTTTTTTCGCTGTCATGCGGCCACGTTCAACTTGTTTAGTTAAAATACCCGCTGCCGTAGTAAGACCTAAATCAAGTGCTTGGTCGTTAATATCTTTCATGATAATTGGCGTGCCTTTATAAGCAGACTGGTATGCAATACCGCCGCCCATAATACCTGCACCCAACACAGCTGCTTTATTAACCGCTTTAGTTGCTTGCTTGCCGGCTTTTTTCGCCTTGCCTTTTACTACTTGGTCAGCCATAAATAGGCCAATTTGTGCAGTAGCAGCATCAGTTTTCGCTAATTTCGCAAAGCCTGCGTTTTCTAAAGCCATTGCGCCAGCACGGCCTAAACCTGCTGCAGCTTCAATGGTTTTAACCATCACCATTGGTGCAGGGTAATGCTTACCCGCTTTAGCTGCGATCATACCTTTACAGGTATTGAAGGTCATAATAGCTTCTACTGGAGAAAGCTTTAATGCTGCTAGTTTAGGTTGACGTTTTGCACGCCAATCTAATTTGCCAGCAATCGCTTGGTTTAACATTTTTAATGCCGCTTCACGTAAATGCTCTGGAGCAACGACGGCGTCAAGTAAGCCTACAGCCATTGCTTGTTCAGCTCTAAACGCTTTACCTGTAGACATCCACTCAACTGCATTATCAGCGCCAATAACACGTGGTAAACGCACGGTGCCACCAAAACCAGGAATTAAACCTAATTTTACTTCTGGTAAACCGATTGAACATGACGTATCAGCAATACGATAGTCACAAGCTAGAGTCATTTCACAACCACCACCTAAAGCGAAGCCATTAATAGCAACAACTGTCGGTAAGTTGATATCTTCAAATGAATCAAAAACATCAGAACCTTGCTTTATCCAAGGCATCAATTCAGCTTCTGGCTTTTTAAATATCTCTAAAAACTCAGTGATATCAGCACCAACAATGAATGAAGACTTAGCTGAAGTTACCAGTACTCCTTTTGCTTCACTGCAATTATTAATCGCATCAACTACAGCGATATATTCTTTAAACGTTGCCTGATCAAACTTGTTAACTGAGCCTTGCGCATCGAATTTAAATTCGACAATGCCGTCATCTAACAACTGGGCAGAAAGGCTTTTGCCTTGAAATAACATGCCTACTCTCCTGACTTTTAATGGATCTTATCTAGATCGATTGACTGGTAAATACGTAATCATAGATTACTACCAAGCGTGTGAATATTTAGCTTACTCATGCAATACAACAAATAAGTAAAAGAAATAAAGTGCCAATGAGTTTGCCTTGAAAGGAAAGGGAAAGCAAATTTTTTTAAACAGGCGTTTTAATTAAGTGTATTAAAGTTGTCATACAACAAAAAAACACCTTTAAGCCATTCGTCTCTAGCTCTTTAAAAACAAAGGTAAACAGCATTTACATTAAACTTATTTAACACGACCACGAGTGCCTCTTTGTTCATTTTTTTTCATTTTATTTAACAGTTCCTGCTCCATATCTATACCTTGCCAATGGGCAATATCTAACACTCTCAAGACGATATCAGCTAACTCTTCAGCGAAGTTATCTGTTGGCTTTTCACCACGACATTCGTTTATCGCTTCTCCCACTTCTGAGGCAACTAAAGCAAGTGCCTCTAAGGTTGTTTTATTGTGCCAGCCCATACGTTCAACCCAAGCGTAATTTTGTTCAGCTAATTTATTAATTTTCATAACTAGTCTCGATATATCGATTTAAGGGCGCAGTTTGATGTTACACACTTGCAAAATATCAAATTCAATCATTATCTTTCGCCGTGTATTTAAACAATAATTAACTTACAATAAGCTGCCCCTGTCAATACCGTATAGCTGGATTTGAAATGCCATTAAGTAGTAAATTACGCTCACCAGAAAGTTTACTGCTCGCTATGGCATTTATTATGCCGTTAGTGTTTTCAGTTTGGATGGCTTTGCTAAATAACTTTGTGCTTGAACAAGCCAATTTTACCGGTGTTGAAATTGGCATATTACAAAGCTTAAGAGAGATTCCTGGCTTTCTTGCTTTTACCGTTATTTACCTTTTGCTATTTATTAAAGAGCAAAAACTCGCTTTAATGGCTTTAGCCTTAACAAGCTTAGGGGTAGCGGCAACTGGATTTTTCCCTTCGGTGATTGGCTTATATCTCACGACAATTATTATGTCAGTTGGTTTTCATTATTTTGAGACCGTTAGCCAGTCTCTGACTTTACAATGGATTGATAAGGACAAAACCGCACACTTTTTGGGCCGTGCTTTGTCGGTAAAATCTATTGCCTCATTAATGGCATTTTCCAGTATTTGGCTGTTAATGGAACAGTTTTCGTGGAGCTATAAATCAACCTACGTGTTATTCGGTGGTATTGCATTAGTGTTTACCATTGCCTTAGCTTTATTGTTTCCTTATTTCCCACAACCCATCGAACAATCTCGTCGATTGATATTACGTAAACGTTACTTGTTATTCTACGCGTTAACATTTTTCAGTGGTGCTCGTAGACAAATTTTTGTCGTATTCGCCGGCTTTTTAATGGTAGAAAAGTTTCACTATAGTGTTGCTGATATCAGCGCGTTGTTCCTCATCAACTATATATTTAATTGGTTGTTCGCCGCTAAAATTGGGCAATTTATTGGCCGAGTCAGTGAACGCAGTGTGTTACGTTTTGAGTATATTGGTTTAACTATTCTTTTTATTCTTTATGGTTTGGTCGAGAACGCTAATATCGCGGCCGCACTATATGTCATTGACCACTTATTTTTTGCACTGGCTATTGCGATAAAAACCTATTTTCAAAAAATTGCTTTACCGGAAGATATTGCAGCAAGCGCAGGGGTAAGCTTTTCGATTAATCATATTGCAGCCGTGGTGATTCCAGCTTTGCTTGGTATGGTTTGGATAGTTAATGCGTCATGGGTATTTTATATCGGTGCTGGGTTTGCCTGTTGCTCATTACTATTAACGCTGTTTATGCCATACGCACCGAGCCTAAACGTAGAGTTTCGTACAAAAGAAAAAGCACTTGTAGAACAAGTGCTTTAATATACCCTCAAACCGATGGCTTTTATGTTTAAGCTATCGATTTCTTTTTTCTAAACAAGTAAAGAACTCATCAGCCGGCATCGGCTTAGCATAATAAAAACCTTGTACTTCATCACAGCCTAAAGCTTTTAATTCAACTTCTTGCTCGATGCTCTCTATCCCTTCAGCAATAACTTTCAAGTTCATTTGTTTACCTAAGTTAATAATAGTATCCGCTATAATTGAGCCGCCTGGCTCAGCAATGTCATTGACAAACGAACGATCAACTTTTAATCGGTCCAAAGGTAGCTTTTGTAGGTAACTTAATGATGAAAAGCCGGTACCAAAATCATCTAGCGCAATACTAATACCTTGTGCTTTTAACTGTACTAAAGCATCAATAATAACTTGCGGTTCATCCATTAAAACATTTTCAGTAATTTCTAATTCCAATTTACTCGGATCGACTTTATTTAGCTGTGTTATTTCAATAATTTTATCAACAAAGTTGTCACGCTTAAATTGAGGTATCGAAACATTTACTGAGATACTGACATCGCCAAATTGACTTTGTGCAAGTCGCTGTAGTTGTTGACAAGCTTGATCGACAACCCAATTGCCAATTTCAATAATTAAACCTGAATACTCAGCTAATGGAATAAATACCGCAGGTGAAATAAACTTACCTTCAGCCGTTTTCCAGCGCAGTAAAGCTTCCGCACCAATTATTTTCCCCGTTGCCAAGCTTAATTGTGGTTGATACCAAAGCTCTAAACGGTTTTCAGCAAAATCGGTACGTAGTTGTCTGATCATACCTAAACGCCAGAGTGTTTTATCTTCCATTTCTTGATGATAATAAACAAAGGGTTCTTGAAGAGATTTTTTAGCTAGATTAAGGGCAATATTGATTTGATTTAAGACTTTTACTCCACGAGTTCCAGCCGATTTTTTCGAACAAAAACCAAAGCTAGCACTGACAGGTAAATTTTGCTCTCCCGCTGCAAATGGCTGACTAAAGAGTGCCATTAAGGTTTCAGGATTAACACTTTCTTTCGGACCAATAATACCAAAAACATCGGCACCAATTCGGGCCAAATGATTTTTTTCACTTAATGCACGAATACGTGCAGAAACCGCCATCAGCAACTGGTTACCAATATCTTGTCCTAGACCATCATTAATATCACTAAAGTGATTAATATCTACCAGTGCCGTGACTAAATTATCATCGTCACTTTGACAAAAGTCATCTAATAAATTAACAAAATCTAACCGATTCGGCAATTCCGTTAACCAGTCTTTATAAGCGGCATTACGCAGTTTTTGGAACAAATGCACATTTTCATAACCGGTGGCTATGTTGGTCAGAAAAACTTCAATAAGTTGCATTTCAATAGTTGTTAACGCTTGCTCAAGCTCTAAATGGATGACGGCTCTAAAACCACCGCTAGCGAAATAAAATGAGGTTGAACTGGCATTAAAGAAGTGTTGTTTTTGTTGAAAACAACTGGTTATCTGCCCTGCTATATCACGATTATCTAAGGCTACAAGTTTTTGATTTAGTTTTGATTCAGTTAATCCCTCTTGACCAAGGATATATAAACTTAAATCATCAGCACCTTCAACAATACCTTGACCACGAGCACAGAAAATACTATTGGTACTATCAACTAACTTTTTAAATTCAATTAATACCCCTTGTGCATAATCATGAACAGTATGTAGCTCTAATAGATTAGCAGCAGCACCAATGATTTTTTCTAAACCTTTTCTATTTTTAGTGACAGAATCAATTTGTTGATATGAACGAATAGCGGCATAAACGGTTGTTACTAACTTGCGACGAGTTAATTCAGTTTTTGTTTTATAATCATTGATATCATAATCTTTAATAACGCTTTCTTCAGGCGCATAACCCGGCTGACCGGTACGTAAAACGATACGAATATCATCACGCTTTAATTCTTCACGGATATATTTAACAACCGCAAGACCCGCATCATCACTTTCCATAACGACATCAAGTAAAACCAGAACAATATCTTCATGTGCTGCAATTAACTTACAAGCGTCTTGACCAGAATAAGCATGCAGATATTCTAAATGGCGACCTAAAACAACCAGATCAGATAAAGCAAGCTGAGTTACTGAATGGATCTCAGGATCGTCATCGACAATTAAAACTTTCCAAGTATCCCTTATAGCGGAATCTAATATTTCATCTTCTTCGCTATCATCGATAAACAAAAAATCATCGTTCGTATTTTCAGAAACTTGCATATCATCCTCAATGCACTAGTAAACTACAACCAGTAGAATTTTTGAACATCTATTTCGTTAAAAATTGTCTTATTATATAGTACATAATAAAAGTCGAATTAATATTATTCAACATTTCGTTTTAATAATATTCATACTACAGGCTGCATTTAACAAAAAATCGTATATTTGTACAAAAACCTGCACAGTAGAAAAAGTTAAACATATGTAAAATAAAGGTAATATATATTTCTGTAAAAAACACGATAAATATATAACAGAATGAGTAAAGTTTGATTTTACGCTATAATAAGTTTTCAGACGGTGTTATGTTGGATTTTCCAGCACTTTATAGTTTTAAGGAATATACAGTGGCGTCAAATTCGATTAAAGAAGATACAGTAATTGAGCATTCTGTGGAACAAGACACACATACTATCGTCGAGCAGGAACAAGCCCAAAACGTCGAAAAAAACAACTCAAGCGCTAATCCTTCTTCACAGCAACAACTGTTAGGCTTTGCTAAAAAGTTTTCCTTAGACGCTGCATTTTTGCCCGAAAATAAACAAGCACCATTAGAAGATCGCGCATATCGGCGAAAAAAATTAGATGAGTTACGCCAACAAAAAAATATGGAAGAAATTATGCTACGAGCAGCTCAATATTGCTCTGATGGCACTATTACTGACCGCGCTGACCAAGACTGGTTTAGTCATTTTGTCAGACTTGCTGAAGGTATCAGTAATAAAACCATGCAAAATTTATGGGCAAAAATTTTAGCTGGTGAAATATCTCACCCAGGTTCTTATTCTTTAAAAACCTTACAAATATTTAGAAGCATGAGTATTACCGAAGCAAAATTATTAGCAAAAGCTTGTAGTTTAGCTGTAAGTGATGGTCGTAAAAAAAATATTAGAGTGATCAGTGGTGCTTACCAAATTCCCAAGTTATTTAACTTCTTTAATCGTCAGCGACAACAACGCTTAGATCTCAGTCTAGCGGGGTTGAACTACGCTGATATTTTAACCTTGGCCGATAATCATTTACTATTTGAACAAGAAGCTGAGAGCCACGCACTTGCTAAGGGAGAGAAGATCCAGTTTAACTATAATGGTAAACCACTCAGTTTTGTGGCAAAAAAAGCCGACGCCATACTGACCTTTTATAAGTTTACACCCATTGGCACTGAGCTAGCTCATCTAGTAAATGACAATATGGATGATAATTACTTAACAACAATGAAGACACAGTTGGCTGAAAACTTTATTATTGAAGGATAAAAAAACAAAAAGAATGCAGCACAGACATTCTTTTTGTAGCTGTCTTTAAATCCCATCACCGTCAGTATGTAAGCCACACTCTCGTTGCATACCAGAGAAGCGAGTGTCACTTTCATCCATTCCAGCGGTTAGTGGCTGTGTACTATGAACATCACCAACCGAAACATAACCCTCTTCCCATAACGGATGATAAGGTAGATTATTCGCCGTTAAATATTGATGAACATCTTTATTTGTCCAATCGATAATTGGATGAACTTTAAAACGCCCACGTAAAATGCTGACGACAGATAAACCTTCACGATGGCTAGATTGTTGTCGACGAACACCTGAAAACCAAGTCCCCGCTTGCAACTCACTTAAACCACGCTCTAGTGGCTCAACTTTATTACGTCGGTTATAAGCTTTCAAAGAAGCTTCATCTGTTGCCCACTCTTGTCCATACTTAGCTTGTTGCCAAGCGGCACTTTCTTTGGCACTGTAGACCTGCAAATTTAACTTTAAACGTTCAGTCATCTGTTCAATGAACTGATAAGTTTCAGGAAACAAATGCCCAGTATCTGTTATTAACACCGGAATATTAGGGTCAATCTGAGTCAACATATGTAACATCACGGCTGACTGAATACCAAAGCTAGACGATAAGACAAATTGCGATGGCAAGTTTTCCATCGCCCATTCTACTCGCTGTGTTGCCGATTGCTTTTCTAACAATTCATTCCACTGCTTTAACCAAGGCTCTGGCAATGAAGCAGGGAATCGATTATTAATCACCGAAGGTGTTCTAGCTTGAATTATGTTAGTCATGAAAATCTCGCTTGCTAACTTTAACTTCTTTGACAATACCGACACGAATTACAAAATCGCCAAAGGCTTCTGCTATGTTTCGCTCTGCAACCCACCGCTTAACTAAAGTATCTATTTCTTGCAAAATATCTTCTTCGTTAAGGTTTTCTTTATACATTTTAGGCACGCGTGTGCCAGCAATGTTACCACCTAAGTGCATATTATATTTACTTGGTCCCTTACCAACGAGACCAATTTCAGCCAACATTGCACGTCCACAGCCATTAGGGCAACCAGTCACTCGTAAGATAATACTCTCCTCAGCAACATTATGCTTAGCCAATATAGCTTCAACATCAGTCACTAAACCGGGTAAATATCTTTCTGCTTCTGCCATTGCTAACGGACAAGTTGGAAATGCCACACAAGCCATAGAGTTTTTGCGTTGTACTGAAGTACCATCAGAAATTAAACCGTGCTCTCTAGCTAAACGCTCAATTTCAGCCTTATCTTCACTAGCAACACCCGCAATAATTAAATTCTGGTTGGCTGTCATTCTAAAATCACCTTTATGGATTTTAGCAATTTCCGCCACGCCAGTTTTTAAAGGCAAATTAGGCTTATCAAGCAAGCGACCATTTTCAATAAATAATGCTAAATGATATTTACCGTCAAAACCTTCGGTCCAACCGATACGATCACCACGGCCAGTAAATTCATAAGGGCGACTTTCTGCAAAAGTAATACCTGCGCGCTGCTCGACTTCAGCTTTAAAAGTATCAACACCGACACGATCAAGGGTATATTTAGTCTTCGCATTCTTACGATTGACACGGTTCCCCCAATCACGTTGAGTTGTAACAACAGCGGTAGCAACATCTAAGGTTTTAGCTAACTCAACAAAGCCAAAGTCATCCGCTTTACGTGGATAAGTTGATTTATCTCCGTGTGTCATAGCTAAACCGCCACCGACCAAGACATTAAAGCCGATAAGCTTCCCGTCTTTAGCGATAGCAATAAAATTTAAATCATTAGCATGTACGTCAACATCATTTTGCGGGGGAATAACCACCGTCGTTTTAAACTTACGAGGCAAATAAGTAGATCCTAAAATAGGCTCGACAACTTCACCATTTGCACCTTCTTCAATTTTTTCGCCATCTAGCCAAATTTCTGCATATGCACGTGTTTTCGGTAGTAAATGCTCACTAATTTTTTTAGCCCATTCATAAGCTTCTTGATGAAGTTCAGATTCAACAGGATTAGTAGTACAAAGTACATTACGGTTTACATCACCCGCCGTAGCGATAGAATCAATACCATATTCATTTAAGGTTTGATGCATTAACTTAATATTAGGCTTCAATACACCATGAAACTGAAAGGTTTGGCGTGTGGTAATACGAATACTACCGTAGCTGGTTTTTTCACGAGAAAATTTATCAATCGCTAACCATTGTGTCGGGGTGATAATGCCACCAGGCATACGAGCACGCAGCATAACATTGTGTAACGGCTCTAACTTTTGCTTAGTACGTTCATTTCTAATATCACGATCATCTTGTTGATACATGCCATGAGTTCTGATCAACTGAAAGTTATCAGCAGTAAAACCACCGGTAACATTATCTTTTAAGTCATCGGCTATGGTACCGCGTAAGAAATTACTTTCCGCTTTTAAGCGTTCATTATCAGCATGTTTACCTTCAACAATTAACGGCCCATTAGCTTGATTTTTTTCAATTAAATCAGTCATTAGTATACATCCTTCTGATAACGCTTGGCGTTACGTAAATCTTTTAAGTAAGCGCTTGCTTGCTCTTCAGACAATTTGCCTTGTGTTGCTATAATATCCAGTAATGTAGCTTCAACATCTTTTGCCATTCGGCTCATATCGCCACAAACATAAATATGCGCACCGCGCTCTAACCATGAAAATACTTCAATTGCATTTTCACGTAACCTATCTTGCACATAAATTTTATCCGCTTGATCACGAGAGAAAGCTAAGTCTATTTTAGTTAACAGACCTGACTTAAGGTAATTTTGCCACTCAACTTGGTATAAAAAGTCTTGTGTGAAAGTTTGGTCACCAAAAAATAACCAGTTATCACCTGAAGCTTCTGTTGCTTCTCGTTCCTGCATAAAGGCTCTAAAAGGCGCTACTCCCGTACCAGGTCCGATCATAATCACAGGCGTATTACTATCCGCAGGTAACCTAAAGTTATCATTATGTTCAATAAACACTTTAACTTCGCCGCCTTCATTAACGCCATGAGCTAAAAAGCCTGAAGCACCACCTTGACGGTTCGCCTCACCAGCCTGATATTGAACCAGACCAACAGTTAAATGTACTTCTTCTTCAACTTCACTTTGTGAAGAAGCTATCGAATAAAGTCTTGGCGTAATTTTTCGTAAGGCATCAACAAATTCTTGCCCTGTTAATGTATTTTCCGTAGCCAAAGGCGCTGATTTTACAACGTCAACAACTTGATGATTGCCTGCAAATTCACGTAGAGCCGTTTTATCACTCAATAGAGCAATTAGCTCTGGCGCTTGAGACTTATTGGCCCAGAACTCGACAAAATTAATTGAGGTTTGCGTTATTTCAAACTTAGTCGTTAATGCTTCAACTAACGTTAAACTCTCATCTGTAACAGCAACTTTTTCTTGTGCATTAAGTTCAAGTGTCAAAAGAAGCTCTTCAACAAGCGAAGCTGAGTTGTCAAACCAAACACCTAGTGCATCACCAGGCTGATAAGTTAAACCTGACTCAGCTAAGTCTATTTCAATATGTCTGACATCTTTAGCTGAATCTCGTCCAGTAATTTTCTGACTTACTAATAACTCAGCAGCATATGGGCTTTGTTTTGTGTACTGTGATTCAGTGCTTACAACATTTGATAATGACACGACATTGCTAGTAGCACTTTCACTTTCAAGCATTTCTTTCGCTTGTGCAATGACAGTAGTCGACCAAGTATTAGCATCAGCATCATAGTCAACATCACAATCAACACGAGGTGTAATTCTTTTTGCACCTAACTTATCTAAGTACAGGTCAAAGTCTTTACCCGTTTGGCAAAAAAACTCGTAGCTAGTGTCACCCAGGGCTAAGACGCTGTAATGCAAATGTTCAAGACTAGGTGCTTTTTTAGATGAAAGAAATTCATGTAATGCAATGGCGTCATCTGGTGCTTCACCTTCACCATTGGTACTAGCAACAATCAATAAGTGAGTAATATTTTTAATTGCTTTAGGCTTTATCTCACCCATGCTCTTTAATTCAACAGTTAAGCCTTCAGCACTCGCTTTAGCAGCTAAGCTCTTAGCTACACCTTTGGCATTACCTGTTTGAGAACCATACAAGATAGTTAACGTTGTTTGCACAGCAGTTGTAGTTTCTAAAGTGGCTACAGCACGGCTGGTGCCACCTTCTGCTTTAGCGGCTAAATAACCACTAGCCCACGCTAACTGCAAAGGAGATAGATCGTTAATACTTTGTTTAAAAGATGCTAGCTGATTGGTATCAAGCATAGTTTGATTTAAGTTTTGCTTTTCCGGCAACATGTCGAGTATACGCCCATTACTAATTAATGATGCAAGAGTAATCTCTTTTATGTCGAAAGAAAAAGAATAGAAAAGGCTTTTTTATGCAAAAATAGAATATAGAAGTTTTAATTAGAGAATAACTCAATATTAACAATAGTTATTAATCGCTGCGTGTATTCACTAATCACCATTGAATAATAGTCATATCCCCCCGCCATAGCTACCTAGATCAAAAGAATTAAATATTTCACATCAGCGCACTTTATAATAAAACAAAGGAATGATACATTATTTTTACTGTTATATTTAATTTTGTATATCGTAAAGTAATACTAAACCTATTAAGTTTATTCTCTCTCAGCGCTTACCAGCAGTTTGAGAACAACGAAATTTTTTTGCATGTAGTTATTCTATATGAAAGAAATTATCGGCGATTATCGAATCAAGATAAGCTCCCGAGGTGTCATTTTAAAAGGCTTACAGGCCGTGTTGTTGATTTCGATAAGGTTCTCACAGCGATGTGATTCATTAGAACAACGCTGGAGCAGTTGTCGAGAATAACCATTATCGAAATCAATGCCTTACCTACATGAATGTAGGTACTTAGCTTCAGTCTTGAACTGTGAACCTGTGCCGCTAAGTCTTTTAAATTTCACTGAGTGGGAAGAAACTTATTAGAATTGGTATAAACATAATAAGCACCCGACTCAAAACGGGCATTTATAAAGATTTACTCTATAGTTAATAGACGTTTATGGTAAGTTAATCTTTAAGTCATCAAGGAATAAAAATATGCAAACTAAGCGACTAGCTAAAACCAAAAAAAAATCTGCAACCAACCAACAAAGCATAGTTGAGCTAGAAGATGACTGCGATATTATTGTTAAGAGTAAAGTACCTAACAAGTCAAGTGAGCTGACTTCAGAACAACTTGGCGTACCAAATTATTTTACCGAAAAGGATTTAACACGGATACTATCGAACTTAGACGCACTCCGATACGATGTATATCCTCAAGAAAATAACGAATTAGATGATACAAAAATTACTCCTAATTTTCCTTCCGTCTGTCTAATTGGTTTAGGTCGTTGTGGTTCCAATATTGCCTTAGATGTCGCTTCGCTTGTTCATAATGCACGTAATTATTATTTGAATGAATTCCATGATGAAGAAAATAAACGTAAAGAAAAGGAATCTCGTGCGGTAAAGTGGATACAACGCAGTTTGAAACTTACCGATGAGCAAGTTGTAAAGCCTATTTTTCTTATGGAACCTTTAGTGATGCTTGGCGACTTAGATAAAGATATCGAAGGTCGAATTCGCTTTTCATCCAAAGGTGAGGCAAATAATTTCCTTGCTGAATACAGCAAATTAAAAATAATGGATTTGTCAGAGGTTCATGCGGGTGGTGCTGGTAATGCGCCTATACTAGGTCAATACTTAGCCAAAATGATCTTAAATAAAGAAACAGATCAATTTACCAATCCCGACTGGAAGTTCATCCATTCTTATTTAATAGATTCATGTGGCATCAAGGCCAATCAATCACGTTTATATTTCTACATTTTTAGTGCTGGCGGTGGCACTGGCTCAGGAATGGCATCAGAGTTTGGTTTAGCACAGCAATTCTCATACATGAGTAAAACTTTCGATATACGCTCAGAAAAAGAATTACTTAGCCACAGTCAATCCTTCGTTTTTGAACCAATTTTTACCAGCGGCATCTGTATTTTACCTAATATAAATGACCCTAGCATAGAAACTTCTGAGGCATTACATATCAACGCGGGGCGTTTACTATGTAAGTACTTAGCCGAAGAATGGGATTTTTCCTATAACGTTGAAAATGAAGAATGTAGTGCTCCAAATGTAATGCACAGAATTCGCCCTTGGAATGCAATGATGCTCATCTCCAATGATATTATGCGCTATGCAGAAGAGAATGATAATGAAGGTGGCATTAAAAATATTGATGTAAATGCTATGGAAGCTTATGCAAACCAATACATTAGTCAGCAGATATTTAACATTTTAAGCGCTCAAGCTGTCACTACAGATTATGATGAAAACTACTTTAGACGCGCAGGAATAGACTTAGGTGAAACCATAAGATTAGATGCTAATGACTTATTTATGAGTTTAGCAGGTCCTGTTGCTATTGCTTATGCAGAATCTGTTGTCGCCAGTAATATAGATTCTGATAATAATGTTACGCATGCCGAAGCAAAAAAATCTTCTGTCGATATTGATGACTTATTTTTTAGGTCAATTGATTTACCTCACTTTAATAAACAAACTCAAGCGATAGAAGGTGTTAGTTTATTACCTATTGAATCAACACAATACCGCCAGGCACTAAAACTGTATAAAGAGAACAATAACGATGCAAGCAAATTGAAAGAACTGCACTTTTTTAAGAACTGCTCCTCAATTGTCTCAATTGTTTCATTACCTAAAGATTATAAATTGTCTTACATGGACTTAAACAAGTTAAAAACCCATCTTAATAATTTATTTCCAAATACAACGTTAAAACGATACGCATTGGTTATTGGTGCTTCGGCAAACTTATCTTTAACAACACTCATTGCCAAAAGCCCATGTTTAAGTGATGATTTTTTGACTTTGATCGTATCTTATATCAAACGTTGCTTTGCTAGAGATGACTATCGATTTGATGATAAATTAGATAAAGCAATAATCAGCTTTATTAAAGAAGACAAATTTGACGAAGAAAAGCTTCATGAAATGTTAATGGAGTTTGAAAATCCAGCAAAAATACTCGATACAAATTGGTATGCAATTAAACCAATGTACGAAAAAAAATACAGAGAGCTTATCCGTGATAATAAAAAATTCACATCTATCAATGATATTAGATTGAGCATTGATTGCGTTAAAAAATCAATTCACTACCTTCGTGAAATTTATCGTCATAGAATTAGCAAGACACAAATAATATCACTTAACAATGACATTTTCCCTCAAAAAAAGACTTAACACACAGTCAAACGAGGTAAAAATCAAATAACTATTTAAGTCGACAGCCGGATAACTATGCTGTCGACTTATTTCAGTTATTTACAGTGACTCGCTATTTAGTTCAAAATCATAAAGTTGCAACAAATACTCATACCTAACATTCACTCCTGCTTATCCATAGATAGGATAAGTTGTGTCTGATCGTAATTATCCCTACCTGATAGCTGAACTTTAATTATATACATCTCAAAAAGTAAAAAGTTCGCCATCTTCGTAACGGCCTTTAGATGTGTGTTAATGCTGTGAGCACAACGATATACAGCAACGACGTTCGATTTTTACATGAGATTAACTTACATTAGTCAAACGACCATTGTCAGTAGTGCTTCAAGGTAGCGTGTGATTTCTTAAATGCTAGAAAGTCAAAAACCGTAGCGTTAGCTACGGATTTCTGACGTGCAAAGATGCGCTAATGTCGTGGGCATATGAATATGCAGCAACGACCTCACATAAAGAGAAGAACACCCACACGCTCTTTACCATCGGCGCTAACACGTTTGACGCGAAGGGATTCACTAATGGTGCGCGTGAATCAATGCACAAGAACGAGCACTTCTGCGTCTCTTTATATAGCGAATTTCCTACAAGGATGTAGGTCACTAGGACAACGCAGGAGCAGTTGCCGAGGGTTCAAGGGGGCCACGGTGCTATTGTCGCAATTTTTTATTTAAACGTTAGATAGCAAAAAGATTTGAATGTCAGAAAGCAAAAAACCCGTAGCGTTAGCTACGGGTTTTTCTTAATAGAAGCCTAGCAATGTCCTACTCTCACATGGGAACTCCCACACTACCATCGGCGCTAACACGTTTCACTTCTGAGTTCGGAATGGGATCAGGTGGGGCCATGTCGCTATTGTCGCTAGACAAAAATTTTCTTGTTAATTACCAAATTGACGTCATTGCTACAATCACTCTGATACTCATTGAGTAAACTCAACTTCGTTTCTCGCTCATTTGCGGCTTTGTCAATTCGTCACTTACCTACGTAAATGATTAACAAGTAATAATCTTAGAAAGCTGAACTCTGTTAAGAGTTATAAATACTCGTTTTACTGATAGCTGACAGCTTTTAACTGTTAGCTTATCTATCTCTTATTCACACCATTGTCATGCGTGATGCGTGTATTCCTACACTGTGTCAAACTTCATACAACTCAAAACCACTTGGGTGTTGTATGGTTAAGCCTCACGGGTAATTAGTATTGGTTAGCTCAATGCCTCGCAGCACTTCCACACCCAACCTATCAACGTTGTAGTCTCCAACGACCCTTTAGGGAGCTTAAAGCTCCAGTGAGAACTCATCTCAAAGCCTGCTTCCCGCTTAGATGCTTTCAGCGGTTATCAGTTCCGAACGTAGCTACCGGGCAATGCTATTGGCATAACAACCCGAACACCAGCGGTTCGTCCACTCCGGTCCTCTCGTACTAGGAGCAGCCCTCTTCAATTCTCAAACGCCCACGGCAGATAGGGACCGAACTGTCTCACGACGTTCTAAACCCAGCTCGCGTACCACTTTAAATGGCGAACAGCCATACCCTTGGGACCGACTTCAGCCCCAGGATGTGATGAGCCGACATCGAGGTGCCAAACACCGCCGTCGATATGAACTCTTGGGCGGTATCAGCCTGTTATCCCCGGAGTACCTTTTATCCGTTGAGCGATGGCCCTTCCATACAGAACCACCGGATCACTATGACCTACTTTCGTACCTGCTCGACGTGTCTGTCTCGCAGTTAAGCTGGCTTATGCCATTGCACTAACCGTACGATGTCCGACCGTACTTAGCCAACCTTCGTGCTCCTCCGTTACTCTTTAGGAGGAGACCGCCCCAGTCAAACTACCCACCAGACAGTGTCCCCAAGCCCGATAAGGGCCCTAGGTTAGAACATCACGCATACAAGGGTGGTATTTCAAGGTTGGCTCCACCACATCTAGCGACATGGTTTCAAAGCCTCCCACCTATCCTACACATGTAGGAGCAATGTTCACTGTCAAGCTATAGTAAAGGTTCACGGGGTCTTTCCGTCTAGCCGCGGGTATACGGCATCTTAACCGCAATTTCAATTTCACTGAGTCTCGGGTGGAGACAGTGTGGCCATGATTACGCCATTCGTGCAGGTCGGAACTTACCCGACAAGGAATTTCGCTACCTTAGGACCGTTATAGTTACGGCCGCCGTTTACCGGGGCTTCGATCATGAGCTTCGTCCGAGGACTAACCCAATCAATTAACCTTCCGGCACCGGGCAGGCGTCACACCGTATACGTCATCTTTCGATTTTGCACAGTGCTGTGTTTTTAATAAACAGTTCCAGCCACCTGGTTACTTCGACTCTCCATTGCTTACTGAGCAAGTCATTCACATTAGAGAGCGTACCTTCTCCCGAAGTTACGGTACTATTTTGCCTAGTTCCTTCACCCGAGTTCTCTCAAGCGCCTTAGTATTCTCTACCTAACCACCTGTGTCGGTTTGGGGTACGGTTCCTATATATCTGAAGCTTAGAAGCTTTTCCTGGAAGCATGGCATCAATGACTTCATCTCCTTGGAGACTCGTCTCGTATCTCAGCGTTACTAATTAAAGTGGAAGTCCGGATTTACCTAAACTTCCCGCCTACATACTTTCACACGGACTACCAACGCCGTGCTCATCTAGCCTACTCCGTCCCTCCTTCGCAATATATAGAAGTACAGAAATATTAATCTGTTTCCCATCGACTACGCGTTTCCGCCTCGCCTTAGGGGCCGACTTACCCTGCCCTGATTAACATGGGACAGGAAACCTTGGTCTTTCGGCGGGGGAGTTTTTCACTCCCCTTATCGTTACTCATGTCAGCATTCGCACTTCTGATACCTCCAGCAAGCTTTACAACTCACCTTCAACGGCTTACAGAACGCTCCCCTACCACTTGAACCTAAGTTCAAATCCGCAGCTTCGGTGACTAGTTTAGCCCCGTTACATCTTCCGCGCAGACCGACTCGACTAGTGAGCTATTACGCTTTCTTTAAAGGATGGCTGCTTCTAAGCCAACCTCCTAGCTGTCTATGCCTTTCCACATCGTTTCCCACTTAACTAGTACTTTGGGACCTTAGCTGGCGGTCTGGGTTGTTTCCCTCTTCACAACGGACGTTAGCACCCGTAGTGTGTCTCCCGCATATCACTCATTGGTATTCGGAGTTTGCAAAGGGTTGGTAAGTCGGGATGACCCCCTAGCCTTAACAGTGCTCTACCCCCAATGGTGTTCGTGCGAGGCTCTACCTAAATAGATTTCGGGGAGAACCAGCTATCTCCCGGCTTGATTAGCCTTTCACTCCGACCCACAAGTCATCACCGCATTTTTCAACATACGTGTGTTCGGTCCTCCAGTTGATGTTACTCAACCTTCAACCTGCCCATGGGTAGATCGCCGGGTTTCGGGTCTATACCCTGCAACTAAACGCGCAGTTAACACTCGCTTTCGCTACGGCTCCCCTATTCGGTTAACCTTGCTACAGAATATAAGTCGCTGACCCATTATACAAAAGGTACGCAATCACTAGACTAAATCTAGCTCTCACTGCTTGTACGTATGCGGTTTCAGGTTCTATTTCACTCCCCTCACAGGGGTTCTTTTCGCCTTTCCCTCACGGTACTGGTTCACTATCGGTCAGTTAGGAGTATTTAGCCTTGGAGGATGGTCCCCCCATGTTCAGTCAACGTTTCACGTGTGCCGACCTACTCGATTTCATGATAAGTTTATTTTCGTGTACGGGACTATCACCCTGTATCGTTCTACTTTCCAGTAGATTCCACTAACTTACAAACCACTTAAGGGCTAATTCCCGTTCGCTCGCCGCTACTAAGGAAATCTCGGTTGATTTCTTTTCCTCGGGGTACTTAGATGTTTCAGTTCTCCCGGTTCGCCTCATTAAGCTATGTATTCACTTAATGATACCCGCCTTACGACGGGTGGGTTTCCCCATTCGGATATCTTTGGCTATAACGGTTTTTATCACCTCACCAAAGCTTTTCGCAGATTAACACGTCCTTCATCGCCTCTAACTGCCAAGGCATCCACCACATACGCTTAATCACTTAACCATACAACCCCAAGTAGTTTCTGGTCTTTTAAGCGTTAACCTTCGTTGCTTTTTCGCTCATGTAGTAAACTACACATCGCTCAAAGCGTCTTGTTTAACACCTAAAATCCTGCGAAATCATTTTATTGCTAAAACATTTCCTATTGGATTGTTCGGAGACTAATCCGAACTAATTGTAAAGTCTGACATTTTCACGCACACAAAGTGTGTCTTGAATAAGAGTGGTAATTCATTACATTTAGTAAACTAAACGAAACAAACTACCGGGTTGATTACGTTTCCGAGGAGGACCCGTAATCACCATCATTAACAGGCGATATTCCCATTAACAACAGCTTGGTATTTATAATTTACAAACAACAGCGCGACACCGTGTTTGCCATATAAATACCGGTATTTATATCAGCTTTCCAGATTGTTAAAGAACTTGTCATTCACACGCATTCGGTGGTGACTTGGTTAAAAACCAAACTTAAAGTAGCTTAAATAAAGCATAACTTAAGTTTGGTCTTTCAATTCTTAGTGAAGAAGTGGTGGAGCTAAGCAGGATCGAACTGCTGACCTCCTGCGTGCAAGGCAGGCGCTCTCCCAGCTGAGCTATAGCCCCAAATGGGAAACATCTTTAAGCTAGAACAAAACTCAGATTTACGTTTTTTACAAGGCGGTTTATCGCGAAGTGTAGGTTTTCTACACGAGTGATGAACCAACGCCGTAAAAAGCGTAAATTGGTAGGTCTGGGCAGACTTGAACTGCCGACCTCACCCTTATCAGGGGTGCGCTCTAACCAGCTGAGCTACAGACCTATTTCTCTTTCAAGAATTGTTGTCCGAAGCTTAGATGTTTGGACTTCTTCTAATTTGTTATCATGTAATTTGTGTGAACACTCGCAGAACCGAGGTTCTCATTAAGCTGTTTTACTTCAAGATAAGGAGGTGATCCAACCCCAGGTTCCCCTAGGGTTACCTTGTTACGACTTCACCCCAGTCATGAATCACAAAGTGGTGACCGTCCTCCCCGAAGGGTTAAACTAGCCACTTCTTTTTGCAACCCACTCCCATGGTGTGACGGGCGGTGTGTACAAGGCCCGGGAACGTATTCACCGTAGCATTCTGATCTACGATTACTAGCGATTCCGACTTCATGGAGTCGAGTTGCAGACTCCAATCCGGACTACGACAAGCTTTGTGGGATTCGCTCCACCTCGCGGTATTGCTGCCCTCTGTACTTGCCATTGTAGCACGTGTGTAGCCCATCCCGTAAGGGCCATGATGACTTGACGTCGTCCCCACCTTCCTCCGGTTTATCACCGGCAGTCTCCTTAGAGTTCCCGCCACTACGCGCTGGCAAATAAGGATAGGGGTTGCGCTCGTTGCGGGACTTAACCCAACATTTCACAACACGAGCTGACGACAGCCATGCAGCACCTGTCACAGAGTTCCCGAAGGCACAAGTCTATCTCTAGTCTCTTCTCTGGATGTCAAGGGATGGTAAGGTTCTTCGCGTTGCATCGAATTAAACCACATGCTCCACCGCTTGTGCGGGCCCCCGTCAATTCATTTGAGTTTTAACCTTGCGGCCGTACTCCCCAGGCGGTCAACTTAGCGCGTTAGCTACGCCACCCACGGTTCAAGACCACAGACGGCTAGTTGACATCGTTTACGGCGTGGACTACCAGGGTATCTAATCCTGTTTGCTCCCCACGCTTTCGTGCCTCAGTGTCAGTCTTTGTCCAGGTAGCCGCCTTCGCCACTGATGTTCCTTCCAATCTCTACGCATTTCACCGCTACACTGGAAATTCCACTACCCTCTACAAAACTCTAGCTTGCCAGTTCAAAATGCAGTTCCCAGGTTGAGCCCAGGGCTTTCACATCTTGCTTAACAAACCACCTACGCACGCTTTACGCCCAGTAATTCCGATTAACGCTTGCACCCCTCGTATTACCGCGGCTGCTGGCACGAAGTTAGCCGGTGCTTCTTCTGCGAGTAACGTCACAGATGTTGCGTATTAAACAACACCCTTTCCTCCTCGCTGAAAGTGCTTTACAACCCGAAGGCCTTCTTCACACACGCGGCATGGCTGCATCAGGCTTTCGCCCATTGTGCAATATTCCCCACTGCTGCCTCCCGTAGGAGTCTGGGCCGTGTCTCAGTCCCAGTGTGGCTGATCATCCTCTCAAACCAGCTAGAGATCGTCGCCTTGGTAAGCCATTACCTTACCAACTAGCTAATCTCACTTGGGCTAATCAATGAGCGAGAGGTGCCGAAGCGTCCCCCCCTTTGGTCCGTAGACGTTATGCGGTATTAGCAGTCGTTTCCAACTGTTGTCCCCCACTCAAAGGCATATTCCCAAGCATTACTCACCCGTCCGCCGCTCGACGCCGAATAGCAAGCTATTCTCGTTTCCGCTCGACTTGCATGTGTTAAGCCTGCCGCCAGCGTTCAATCTGAGCCATGATCAAACTCTTCAATTAAAAATCGTTTGTGATGCTCACCTTAACTAACCGAAGTTGACTAAGAAAAGACATCTGCTCAATGAATTCTGTCGTGTTACTTAATCCCGACTAGGAACTAAATAACTACATAAAACGTATTATTCAAACCCGAAAGTTTAAATGATACTTATTTTTTGTGTGACATCATATTAAGCTGTTTTTTTGTTATGTTCTTTCCGAAGAAAGAGATAACTATGTAAAATCAACGTTAATGTGAGTGTCCACACAAATTGCATGATAACTAATTGTTAAAGAACGTATCATCAAAGATGATACCGATACAGAATCTCATTCGCTCTATACCGTAAGTTGTTTCGTTGCTGCAGACCACTCTTTGCTTGACGCTAAGGGCTTCTGAAGCGAGATGCGCATTCTACGCAACTCAGTTTTAATGTCAACGCTTTTTTGAAACTTTTTAAACTTTCTTTTCAGAAGATTTAAAACCTTTACTTTAAAACGTTAAGTTAACCAATTCAGCCTGAACTGTACGAGATAACCTATTAAAACAGCTCGTTGGGGTGACCCCTTGGAACTGGAGCGCATTCTAGAGATTTTTCGCCTCACGTCAACAGCTAAATGCAATTAAATTACAGAAATATGACTGTTCGCCTTTTTATTGTACTATAGGCATTTTTATTGAGCTAAAGCAGAGTAAAATGCACTCAGCTCATAAATATAGGTGCAAATAATACTGTTTTATTTATAACATCCCTACTCTACAGCTTTACATTTACTCCCTTATATAAGGTGTATTAGTAGCACTACAAATATATAAAGTAGTGCCATAGCCTGAGTTATACGAAAAAATGTCTCACAAACTATAGATAAAGGATACTTACCTGATTAAATTGAATAAAAATTGCACTTATAGTTGCACATTACTAAAAGGTGGGTAACATAGAATTGCAATTTAAGTTTTTTATAAAATAATAATTAGGTATCCATTATGAAGTCTCCTCAAGCATTAACGCTAATTGTGGCGTTAGTATTCTCTGTTGCTATATATTTTTTAGCTAGCAGTAATGTATTCGAACTAACAAGTATAAGCGTTGCAGTTGTCGCTTTTGTTTGTGCATTTATCGCGCCGCTAGTTGGAAAAGCCGAAACAAATGTAGAAGAAGCCGATGCAAGCATCACTACACTCTATGTTGGCAACTTGCCATATAGAGCTAATGAAGCTGCAGTTAGAGAACTTTTTTCCGAATATGGTCAAGTTCAATCTGTAAGATTGATGAAAGATAAACATACCGGGAAAAGACGCGGATTTGGTTTTGTTGAAATATCAGCAGCTGATGCTGATAAAGCTGTTTCATCATTAAACGATAGTGAGTTTCAACAAAGAACCCTGAAAGTACGCGAAGCAAAAGAGCGACCAGAGCAAGCTGCTGAATAAAGCCTGAGTAAAACTTTCATGATTACAAGCCCACTTATTTGTGGGCTTTTTTATGTCTACTCATAATTTAAAGTAAAGCTTTGCTCTTTGTTAACACCTTTATACACTCTGCATTAGCCGGTATTATCGCATTAATAATTATGATTTTTGACTAAGTGCTATGCTTGAAAAGCTAATTCTTCTAGAATACAGCTTTTAATTACTAGACAAAAATGGCGCAATCGCTAGAATCCTCGCCTCATAATCTGTTCGCTATATTCACTATCAACAAGGTATTTCAATGTTTAGCCACATTCACCCCGACAATTATCAACCACAACTTGATGAAAAACAGCAAAGTATTGCAGCAGATTTTGCTGAGTTTGAATTGCCAACATTTGAAATTTTTCCATCGCCAACATTAAATTATCGTCAGCGTGCTGAGTTTCGAGTTTGGCATGAAGGTGATGATCTCTATTACATCATGTTTGATAGCGAGACCAAACAAAAGTTTAGGGTTGATGATTTTCCTGTTGCCAGTGAACTTATTAACCAATTTATGTCCGTACTATTAGCTGATATAAAAGATAAAGACATTTTGCGCCAACGCCTGTTTCAAGTAGATTTTCTTGCGACGTTAAGCGGCGAGGTATTAATCAGCCTGCTTTATCATAAACAGTTGGATGAACAATGGATTGAGCAAGCGCAACAGTTAAAAGTGCGTTTATCAGTAATTGCCCCTGTCGATATTATTGGCCGCGCACGCAAACAAAAAGTGATCTTAAATAAAGACTATGTCATGGAAACCTTGACGGTAGGCGACAAACAGTTTCATTACCAACAGGTTGAGAATAGTTTTACTCAACCTAATGCCAAGGTAAATGAGAAAATGTTACTTTGGGCTCAACAAGCAACAACCGGTACAGGTGGTGATTTAATTGAGCTTTACTGTGGTAATGGTAATTTTAGTATCGCATTAGCTGAAAACTTCGATCGTGTACTCGGCACTGAAATATCGAAAACCTCAGTCAAGTCTGCGCAAATTAATATCTCGGCAAACAATCTTGGTAATGTTGATATCGTGAGAATGGCCAGTGAAGACTTCAGCCAAGCAATGAATGGTGAGCGAGTATTTCGTCGTTTAGAAGGTTTTGATCTAACAAGTTATAATTATCAAACTGTACTTGTTGATCCACCGCGAGCGGGTCTTGATCCTGATAGTGTTGAATTAGTCAGTCGTTTTGAACGTATCATTTACATTTCATGTAACCCAGTAACATTACGTGAAAACTTAACTGAGCTAGTTAAAACTCATAAAATCGAACACTTCGCGCTGTTTGACCAATTCCCTTACACTCATCATATTGAAACTGGCGTTATTTTGTCTCGCCTTTAGATCTTCTTCGCGCTTCGCCACGAATTTCACTACGCAAACCGAATTCAAAAGCACCGCGAGCAATAAACCTTAGCTGTTTAATTGTTCGTAGTGCTAATTCTTTTAAATCATTCTTGTCACAATCTAGTGCGTCAGAGCCTGCACTAAAAACAATAGTAACGGCAGCATTGGCTTGTAGATAAGCGACCTCTCCGTCTAACTTATTTGCTTGTTGTAAATAATCACATAATTCTAAAGTAAAATAACGAATCTCTCGATTAACCGCCGCGCGAAAAGCGGGTGAAGTTCCAGAGCGTTCACGTAATAGCAAACGGAAAATATTACCATTATTCTCAATAAATTCCATAAAAGTAAAAACAGAAATTTGAATGACTGAACCGCCTTTTTCAATACGCTGTCTTGCTTGTCGCATCAATTGACGCAAAGTTAAGCCGGCTTCATCAACCAAGGTCAGACCTAGTTCATCCATATCAGAAAAATGACGATAAAAAGAAGTCGGCGCTAATCCCGCTTCTTTTGCGACTTCTCGTAAGCTTAGGCTAGAAAAACTTCGTTCACTGCTGAGCTGCCCTAAGGCTGCATCAATTAATTGTCGACGTGTTTTTTCTTTCTGCAGTGCTCTAATACCACTCATAGCCGTACACCTAGTAATGACTTTCACTTTATATCGAGTTGATATGATACTGAAAATAGGTAATATTACTAGTAAATTACGTGAATCTAACTAAGTTGAATTTTTTATCAGGGTTAATAAATCAACATTGAACACTTGACTCAGCAATGAGTAAAGTTAAAATAGCGTACATGTGTACACCGAAAATTTCGGTGATTAACTCTAGATGGAAATTAAATGAAAAAACCACCTATTATCTGGTTAAATGTTTTTATATTCAGCATTACCTTTTTATTTGCTGCAATCGCAGTACCTTACCGTGCGTTCACTCATGGCTTTGATGCCACAGAAATCACCGTGGCAATTATTTGCTTTATTTATTGTGGCATGTCGATCACCGCTGGTTATCATAGACTCTGGTCACATAGAACTTATCAAGCGCATTGGTCACTACGACTGATTTACGCTTTAGGTGGTGCATTTGCTTTGCAAAACAGTGCGCTGCACTGGTCTTCAGATCACCGTATTCACCATAAACATGTCGATAAAAACCATATTGATCCCTACTCAGCTAAAATGGGTTTCTGGCATTCACATATCGGTTGGATGATTAGAGACTTTCAACCAGAACGATACAATGATTACGATAACGTTCGCGATCTACAAAAAGATGCAATCGTCGTTTGGCAGCACAAGCATTATTTACTCTTAACGATTTTAATGAACGTGGGCGTACCTTTATTGTTTGGTTTATGGCATGGCGATGTAATTAGCAGTTTACTTCTTATTGGTTTTTTACGTTTAGTGTTAAGCCATCACACAACATTTTTCATTAATTCATTAGCTCACATTTGGGGCAAACAAACTTACACAGAAAAAAATACCGCGCGCGACAATGGTTTTTTAGCCTTCTTTACTTTTGGTGAAGGCTATCATAACTATCATCATATTTTTGAAAACGACTATCGTAACGGGATTCGCTGGTGGCAGTTCGATCCCACAAAGTGGCTTATCAAGGCCTGTGAATCACTAAAGCTAACATCCAAATTACGTATAACACCTGAAGATAAAATCGAAAAAGCACGCTTAGCGATGATTTTATTACGTAGTAAAGAAAAAATAGCCGCACATCCTGACGCTGAGCAATTATTAGAAAGGCTACAACATGAATACGATGAACTGATTCATAAAATTAATGAGTTTTATGAAGTGCGTAAAGCGTTAATCGCCAGCAAGCGCGACCAATTAATGGCTGATGTAGAAAACTCAGAAGTAATGGCTCAGTACCAAGAAATTAAGCGCCGATTAGCTGAACAACAACGTAGCTGGCAAAATATGGTAGAAAAACTAGCATAAAAACAGTTACCTTAGATTTAATTCCTGCTAAAATTTTTATCCTTGAAGCAGGAATTAAAGGGTCAACCGTTGAGTAAACAAGCACAAGCTGAAACGAAAAAAATAAAAAACTCTACTAAAAGTTATGATTTCGACGCTATTATTATAGGCACAGGCCCTGGTGGCGAAGGTGCAGCGATGAATCTGGCTAAACGTGATAAGCGTGTTGCGATTATTGAGCGCTATCATAATGTTGGTGGCGGTTGCACTCACTGGGGCACTATCCCATCAAAAGCGTTACGTCAATCGGTTAGCCGACTCATTGAATACAATTCCAACCCATTATTTAATGCCGGACAAAACGCCAAGCAGCTGACCTTTCAAGATATTTTAAGTCACGCATCGGCCGTTATTCGTAAACAAGTTAATTTACGTAGCGGCTTTTATAATCGTAATCAAGTTGAGCATTTTTACGGTGAAGCATCGTTTGTTGACGCCAACACGATTCAAGTATTACGTACTGACGGCACCATAGATACCATCACAGCGAAGCAAGTTGTGATTGCCACCGGTTCTCGTCCTTATCATCCTGACAATGTCGATTTTTCACATCCTAGAGTTTATGACTCTGACAGCATTTTATCGCTTGAGCACTCACCACGTCATATCATTATCTATGGCGCAGGGGTTATTGGTAGTGAATACGCATCGATTTTTCGCGGATTAAGCGTCAAAGTTGATTTAATTAATACTCGTGATCGCCTGCTGTCATTTTTAGATGATGAAATGTCCGATTCATTAAGCTATCACTTATGGAACAACGGCGTAGTCATTCGCCATGGTGAGCAAATAGAACGCGTTGAAACTAATAAAGATTCTGTTATTGTCCATTTAGAATCTGGTAAAAAAATGCGTGCTGACTGTTTATTATTTGCCAATGGCCGCACCGGTAATACCGCCGACTTAAAATTAGAAAACGCAGGATTAACAGCTGATGGCCGTGGCCAATTAAAAGTTAATGAAGCCTATCAAACAGAAGTCGAGGGTATTTTTGCTGTCGGTGATGTTATTGGTTACCCAAGCTTGGCTAGCGCAGCCTTTGATCAAGGGCGAATTTGTGCCAGCGCTATGCTAGATGGTGAAGGTAAAACAAAACTTACTGTGGATATTCCAACCGGTATTTATACCATCCCAGAGATCAGCTCAGTAGGTAAAACGGAGCAAGAGCTGACAGAAGCAAAAATTCCCTATGAAGTGGGCCGTGCGCAATTTAAACACTTAGCTAGAGCACAAATTTCAAATAACTTGGTTGGCTCATTAAAAATTCTTTTTCATCGAGAAACTAAAGAAATACTAGGCATACATTGTTTTGGTGAAAATGCAGCTGAAATTATTCATATTGGTCAAGCAATAATGCAACAAACTAACGGTGGCAATACCATTGAATATTTTGTTGAAACAACCTTTAATTACCCAACCATGGCAGAAGCATTCAGGGTAGCAGCATTAAACGGCTTAAACCGACTTTTCTGATCACGATGATGTATCGACAAAGCAGTGATAGCTTTGTCCATGCTTTTATATTTTAACTTCACCAAAAGTTGATAATATTATGAAATATAGTTTACTAGCGGCATTGTTATTTTTTGCTTTGCCTAGCCAAGCAGAAGATAGCTATAGCCTGTATTTAGTCAGACATGCAGAAAAACAAGTATCCAAAGATGATCCTAAACTTAGCCAATGTGGTGAACTTAGAGCTAAGCAGTTAGCAACCCTACTTGAGCATGCACAAATAAAGCATATTTATAGCACGCCTTACCAACGTACCATGGCAACAGCAACGCCATTTTCTCAACAACAACAATTGGCGATTAAACAATATTCACCAGCAAAGCTAGAGCAGTTTGCGCAACAGTTATTACAACAAAAAGAGAATGCCCTAGTAGTTGGTCATAGTAACACTACGCCACAATTGGCAGCACTGCTCAGTGAAATGGCAGTCAAAGGTATAACCGAAAAAGAATACCGTAACTTGTACCAAATACAAGTTAGCGACAGTGGTAAAACCTTAACACTATTTACCCAGCCACTAACTTGCCACTAGCCTTGTCATAAAGATGTGATTAAAAGAGCTTACATATCACTATGATTTACTTTATTACCCGGTTCAATCAACTCAATTTCAGTAATAGTAAAAGGTGTGCCCCATTGTTGAATGGTCATGACATTTTTTACTTTACCTTTAATACGAACAATAGCGCCATTTTGAGCAAATTCTTTCGCCATGTTCAAAGGTAATATTTTCCTGCCAGAATCGGTAATAATGCCGTAAAAACCACCTTCTAGATTTAAAAACTGTACACGACCACGTTGCCAACCACTAAATTCATCTTTTATTTTGTTGTTCAGGTCCTCCACTGTCTGCCCTTTTAAATCATCACTCGCATTAATAGGTGTGGCAACAAGTTTCGTCACCTCTTGTTGGGTATTATTACTCTTAGTTTCTTGCATTATAGCTTCATCAGCTTTGACCGAGTTACTTTTCTCTTTATCGCTTGAGCTGCTGCCACAAGCACTAAGCAATAAAGCAATCATCAAGGTAGATAAAATATTTTTATTTTTTGTCATTATAAGGTCCATCAATAAGCAATTTATAGTTCAAGCATACCTTATCGCTAAGCGATAAAATAGTGGCTAAACTATCGCTGATTGAGCCCGATGGCTATAAATATTTAATACCATAAGCAAAAGTAGAGTATAACTGCTCAAGCGACAGCTTTATGAAGTCGGCTAATACCAAACCTATTAAGTTTGTTCTCTCTCAGCGCTTACTAGCGGTTTGAGAACAACGATCATTTTGTGAATATAGTTATTCTATATGCAGGAAATTATCGGCGGTTATCAAACCACTGATGAACTCCCAAGGGTGATTTTAAAAGGCTTATAGACCACGTTATTGATTTCGATAAGGTTCTCACAGGGATGTGAGTCATTAGAACAACGCAGGAGCAGTTGTCGAGAATAACCATTATCTTCAATCAATACCTTGCCTACAGCGATGTAGGTATTTAAGTTCAGTCTGGAACTGTGAACCTGTGCCGCTAAACCTTTTAAACTTCACTGAGTGGGAACAAACTTAGTAGATTGGTATAATTCATAAACACAGCTTTACCGTGCCAGAAAGCTCATGATATTTTTGCCAATAAAAAAGGAGCCTAAGGCTAATGCCAGTCAGTTAAGCTAACTGGCATTTTTCTTTTTATGAGGGTATTTAGATGGTTTGGGTTTCACCCAGCGGGGATATTTTCTATCTTCCCGCCTCGTCGGAAGTTTGAATAAGAGCAGGGTTTTAAGTAAATGATCCCAATGCATAGGAATATTACCGGGGCTCATTATTGATATTGACGAAAAATACTGAACCACTGCCATCGAACTACTCGAGAAACTCAGCTGATTTGGCCATATACCTGTTTCTTTCGCCGCCATCGTCATAATTCTTCGTATTAAATTATAGGCGAGTAATACGCCCCATAGCTCCTGGCGAACCATATCAGGACGCTTACTTCTCAAATGGTATGCACTATTAAGCATCGTTTGTTTTATTTCCCTAAACCCGAGTTCTATCTCCCATCGATGGCAGTATAACTCAACAATTTCGTTGCCAGGAAACCGCAATCTATCTGTCATTGACGTTAATATGCGATAGCTTTTACCCTTTATTGTTTTACTGATTAATCTGGCGTTAATGATTTCAGGTACATCTGGAAAATTCTTTTGTGCATGCTTTGTTGTTTTCAATGCAATGATATGGTCATTTTTACCAACCGATGTGATAATTTCATACTGTAAGTCCGGTCTTGCTGGGATCAACCAATGTCGATCACTCCCCGTTTGGTGCCAACGATTAAGCATCCCAAGTGAATAATATCCTTTATCAAACATAGTAAGAGAGTTATCAGGTGTGCGTTCAATCAAACGCTCAGCTAGCTTCATTTCATTCGTTTTGTAATTATCAAACTCACTACTGAGTAGTTGATGACTGGTAAGCTCCATATGGCAGACCATACGGATTTGTGGAAAGGCTGTGTCACCATATTGGTTGCTGCCAGAAGAAAATGCTTTACGATTATCTGGGGTGTCAGGTGTTCGCCAGATCACACCGTCCACAGCCAATAGGTTCAAACCATTCCATGTTTCAAATTCGTGTTGTTTATACATTGCTTGTGCAGATTTATTGAAGACTTGTTTAACCGAATCATCGCCTAAGCGTTGTCTGGCTTGAACCATAGCACTGGGAGCAACAAGCTGACTCTTGCCAGGTAACATGATGTCTAACTTAGTGGCGATATTCCAAACAGACTCTTTTCTAAATAAAGCCATACCAATCACTGACCATAAAACCGCTTCCAGTGGTAGCCTACGTTTGCGAACCGTAGCAATGCCAGCCTTTTCAAAGCCTTGTTCAATGATTTCAGGAGAAAGGATTTCTGATAGTTTTTCGAAGGTATGGTATCGGTTACTTTCTTCAAGTGTCGTCTGTAGTGCTTGTTCAATATTCACAAAAAAATCCGTAGTTAACCTCAGCTCGGGATAAGAATTAATTAAATTGAACTAAGTGCCCGTTCCACGATCCGATCTTTCGACCAAGAAAAAACAGAAAGATAATAAGGAACGGGCATGAATAAACTAGTTGAAATATTCTGTGATGTCGATGATTTTTGTCGCGTATTTATCCCACAATGGGAGAAACAATTAATTGCTGATGGAAGTATCAAGCGAAATCGTCCATGCCGTATGGCTATGAGTGAGATAATCACTATATTAATTGCTTTTCATACATCAAATCATCGCGACTTTAAAAATTATTATAAAGGTTATATTGCTAAGTTTTATCGTTCACATTTCCCTAGCTTATTGAGCTACACTCGATTTTTAGAAGTGATGCCTAAAGCGGTCGTTCCACTTTCTAGCTACTTTTCAATACTTAAAGGTGAGTCTACAGGTATTGAGTTTATTGACTCTACAAGCATAAAAGTATGCCATAACTTAAGAATTCCTAGACATAAAACATTTGACGGTATAGCCGAACGGGGCAAAGGAACAATGGGTTGGTTTTATGGGTTCAAACTACATTTAGTCACTAACTTTAGAGGTGAAATAGTTGAGGCTAAATTAACTACTGGCAATGTTCACGACACAAAGCCCGTATTAGCCTTAGCTAAAAACTTAAAAGGGAAGTTATATGCAGATAAAGGCTATATAAGCAAAAAAATTAACAGTTGGTTTGAAGGAAAAAGGAGTTGATTTGATAACAACCGTGCGCCGTAATATGAAAGCCAAAGCTATGTCGTTATGGGATAGAGCAATGTTATCTAGACGGTTTATTATTGAAACGATAAATGATCAATTGAAGAATATATCTCAAATAGAGCATTCGCGTCATCGTAGCCCTAATAGTTTTATGTTGAATTTACTGGCAGGTTTAGTGGCTTATTGCCTTAAAGAAAATAAGCCAACCCTTAATATTAGTGACGTAGAGAAGAATGCTATGGTTAGGGCTTAACCCGATCTGAGGTTAGTTAGTTACCTAACTACGGATTTTGCATGATCTTTTGGATCGGTCAACCGATCGTTATCTTAACTGATCGGCATTAAGCCTAAGGCTCCTCTAATATTTAATATCGGTGATTTATAGTAAGACTAAAGCACTGACGTAACGATTACACTTACTTATGAAACGGTTTACTTAAACGGTGTACTGAATCAATAAAGTGTCCGGCATGTGCGGGATCAACATCAGGATGAATACCATGGCCTAAGTTAAATACATGGCCTGTACCGCCCTCACCAAATCCGGTTAATATTTTTGTTACTTCTTGTTCAATACGTGGCAATGGTGCGTATAACATAGATGGGTCCATATTACCTTGCAGTGCGACTTTATCACCAACACGAGCTTTGGCATTTTCAATATCAATTGTCCAATCAAGACCGACAGCATCACAACCCGTTGCTGCGATATCTTCTAACCACATACCACCATTTTTAGTGAATAAGGTTACCGGCACTTGGCGTCCGTCATTATGACGAGTTAAGCCATCAACAATTTTTGCCATATATTGTAATGAAAACTCTTTATAATCGCGTGGCGACAAAACACCACCCCAAGTATCAAATACCATCACCGATTGAGCACCAGCAGCAATCTGAGCATTCAAATATAAAATAACTGAGTCGGCCAATTTATCTAACAATAGGTGTAAGGTTTGCGGCTCTGCAAACATCATTTTTTTGATCTTAGTGAAGGCTTTTGAGCTACCACCTTCAATCATATACGTTGCTAGCGTCCAAGGGCTGCCTGAGAAACCAATTAACGGAACATCGCCGTTCAGTGTTTTCTTAATAGTACGAACGGCATTCATGACATATTGCAATTCGCCTTCAGGATCAGGAATACCTATTTTATCAACATCTGCTTTACAGGTAATAGGGCGCTCAAATTTAGGACCTTCACCCGTTTCGAAATAAAGCCCTAAGCCCATAGCATCAGGAATAGTTAAAATATCGCTAAACAAAATAGCGGCATCAAGCGGAAATCGACGTAGTGGTTGAATAGTCACTTCGCACGCTAAATCAGCATCACGACAAACACTCATAAAATCGCCAGCACCTTTACGTACTTCACGATACTCAGGTAAATAACGACCGGCTTGGCGCATCATCCAAACAGGAGTGTAATCAACAGGTTGACGCAATAGCGCTCGCAAATAAGTATCGTTCTTTAATTCAGTCATGAAAATTTTTCTCCGCAATAATATGCGCGCATTCTATCACTTCAAATTTTATTGATCTATGTTCCAAATCAAATCTCCGCGAACTGATAGCATTGTTAGCCATTTTTTTAATATAAAGTCTATTTTTAGCCACCAAAAAAGTTGCTCGATAAAGCAGCAAGCTTATTAAACAGAGTGCTTTTATGAAAAAATTTAATTTTATTGAAATTTATTTCAATAAAAAATTGTGCTCTGATGAACAACTAACTACCGCAATAACGCCAAAAACTCACACTAGTGGTACACCAGTCGATGTGTTTTTTATCACATTATAGTAATTAGCCAATAAATGCTTACAACTTGATAGATAACACTTTTTTACAGTTTATTAACTTTTTTAGCTAAATTGTCGTTACAGAAATTTAACTTTTGTCTTAACTGCCTAATTTACAACTGTAAATTATCCTGACAGTAGATGATTGCCTAAACAATTATACGAAAATATTCGTGGAATATATGCTCTATTAAAGTTGTTGCACAGAGAAAAAGCCTTTGCTATAAATTGTCCCGCGCTAGAGAAAAACAATAATAAAAATAAAGAAACAAATAAAAAGAAGCTAGTTTACTAGACCATACAGCGAGCATTTCAAGCCTTACTTCGGTAAGGCTTTTTTATTGCCTGACATAATATATAAGACAGGGACTGTTGATCTTTCAACCTTGAATCGGAAGAAATTTATGATGGATAAAAAATCAGATGACTGGCAAAGTTTACCTTTTATATTGAAATGTTGGTTTCTTTTCAATTTTTTACAAGCTAAACCTAATAGCGCATCAGCTTCTAGAGTTGAAGTGATGGGTCACATTAGTGGTTTTGCTTTTTGTTGTTTAGGCTTTATAAGTGAGCCCGCACTTGCTGGGGGTGTACTCATGCTTGCAACTGCCTATTTCTACCATTGGCTGAAATGGCAAGTCGACAAATATAGTACCTGGTATGACGATAAATCACCTCAAGACAACGAGTAAGAGTATGCATGTAACATCTGGTCCTGTCTTAAAGCGATTTAGCAAAGTAGCGTTTTGCTTGTGGCTTTTTGCTCTAGTGCAAAGCGTACTGGCCATGTTAGATATTGTTACTATTAATCAAAGTAGCACTGAGCGAGTGCTTTTTGGCATAGTAGAATTACTCACTATGGCACTACTGATTTTAAACGCTGTCACTATTCGTAATTTTATCGCTAAACAAAATTGTGCCAACGCCTATCGTTTCAGTAAAATTTGTCTATATTCTCTGCTGTTTTGCGCGGCTGGCGATATTGTTAATAGAAACTTTCCACAACTTTTTTATCAATATGATGAAGTTATTAAGCACAGTTATTTAGCTGACTCGGTGCTATTCTTCTTCCCTGGCTATTTAATGTTAGTTATCGGTATTGCTCACTTGGCCATTAAAAGCGGACTTTCAAAGAAATGGCTTGTGATAAGCACATTACTAGTCACAGTTGTTGCGCTAGTCACCTACCGTGATATGCATTTGCTAACAACAAATAGTGTTTTTACCTTTATTACCGCTTCTTATTCAATATTAGTGAGCATTTTAGCGTTATCAGCTATTTGGTTGATAATGTCATGTACTCAAACCAAAATCCCTGTTCGTTTGTGGTATGTGGCAGTTGGGCTAGTGTTAGCGATGATTGCCGATGCTTTGATAGGTAAGTTTTGGATTTTTGGCGCTCAGGGGCAAGGATATTTCCCGCTAGTTAGCCATATCAATTGGATTATTTACTTTGGCTCGCAAGCATTAATTCAGCAACTTCCTATCGCACTGTTACAGATCAAACAGCATCACAATCATGTAAATGCCGCTCCCATTATCAGTAATTAACTCAAGTGAGTATTGATATATCTGCAAATAAGGTTAAAACTTATCAGAGGGTTATTTCATCGTAATACGCTTGAGATAATAAATATGGCACAAGCGACATGAGCTGAAATATTTATCCCCTTCACAAGCCGTTTTTTAGGATTATATTTATGGATAGTGTAGATATTATAGTGGTCGGAGCTGGTGTTGTGGGATTAGCCATCGCAGCTAGGCTAAGTCGTAAGTATTCACAAGTTTTGTTAGTCGACAAAAACGCCAGTTTTGGCGAAGAGACTAGTAGCCGCAATAGTGAAGTGATCCATGCCGGTATTTATTACCCTGAAAATAGCTTAAAAGCAAAGCTATGTGTCAAAGGTAAGCATCAACTTTACCAATATTGCCTACAACGTCATATTCCTCACCAAAAAGTTGGAAAACTGTTGGTTGCTAATGGCGTGACAGAAGAGGCTGATTTAGCAAACATTGAAATACAGGCACAGCGCAATGGCGTAAATGATTTGATCTGGCAAAGTAAAGCACAACTCAAATGTTCAACACCGGCTCTAGCTGCATCATCCGCTTTACTTTCTCCATCAACGGGCATTATCGACACACATAGCTATATGCAAAGTTTACTGGCCGAAGCACAAAATAATGCAGCCACATTTGTTGCCCGTACACAATTTGTTTCGGCACAAGCCAATTCGCAAGGGTTTGAGGTTAACCTAAATAGCCAAAGAGATAATATCACCCTACAGTGCAAGTGGCTGATTAACAGCGCAGGATTACATGCAACAACCGTTGCTCATGCAATTGAAGATATGCCAACACACCATATCCCCATTGTACACTATTGCCGGGGGCACTATTTTAGCTACCATGGTAAAAGCCCATTTCAGCAACTGATCTATCCTATTCCCTCTGCTCATGGCTTAGGTATTCATGCTTCATTAGATATCGCAGGACAGCTTAAATTTGGTCCTGATACCGAATATATAGATGATATTGATTATGAAATTAATCCATCATTAAAAGCGAAATTTGTTAATGCCATCACTAAATATTTTCCTGAGCTAGATACGACAAGATTAAAGCCTGACTACGCAGGTATTCGCCCCAAATTACAAGCCGTCAATGAAGACTTTAAAGACTTTGATATTCAAGGTAAAAAAACGCATGGAGTAGCGGGGTTGATTAATTTATTTGGTATTGATTCACCCGGATTAACCTCAAGTTTAGCAATTGCCGAATACGTTGATAATTTAATGTAAGCGGTTCTGAGTTGGTAAAACCGAATACTTAAAAGCAAAAAACCAACCTAAGCGGTTGGTTTTTTAAGTATTAAAGATAAATATCTTCTATTGATCGCCAACCTGCGGTGCTGCTTCAGGCTTAACAATTTCTAATAGTTCAATTTCAAATTCAAGTACTGAGTTACCCGGGACCTGTGGTGGCTTGCCATTAGGGCCGTATGCTAGATCTGAAGGAATAGTAAATTTATACTTAGAGCCTACTGACATTAACTGTACGCTTTCAGTCCAACCTGGAATAACCCCATTAAGTGGAAATACTGCTGGTTGGTCACGGTCGTACGAGCTATCAAATTGCTCACCGTTTATGAAAGTACCTTTATAATGAACTTTAACAGTATCAGTTGCTACTGGTTTTTCACCTTCAGCAGCTTTTAATACTACGTACTGAATACCAGATTCAGTCACTTGTACGTCATCTTTTTTAGCATTTTCTTCTAAGAACTTTTGACCTTCGGCTAAGCTTGCTTCTGCGCTAGCTATGGCTTGCTCTCTTTGCTTCGCTTTCATTGCCTGATCTAGATTCATCAACAAGGCTTGAATGTCTTCTTTTTCAATTTGTGACTTACCCGCCATGCTATCAGTGAAGCCGCGGATGATAATTGCTTTATCTAGCGATAAGCCTACTTTGTCGTGCTCTTCTAAGTTACGCTCCATGTACATACCAATTGAAGCGCCTAGGCCATAGGCTTGTTTTTGTATTTCTGTATCAAGTGCAATAGCTTTTTCTTCTTGTTTAGCTGACTCTTGACAACCCATGACTGACAATAAAGCAATAGCGACTAAAGTCGGTTTAAAAAATTTCATTTACATCTCCGTTTTACTACTCAGTTGGAAATTCCCGCTAAGTCATTTAAATATGTGTGAATTGTGAAACAATGCGGCTTATACTAACGATAAATGCCACAAGAAAAAAGTATTAATATTTTGCTGAACTGTAACTTAAAATTTCTGAAGTCCAATATAGTGCTTTTATTAGCATTACTTGCTGGTTGTCAGCCTCTAGGTCAAGCACCAGAACAAAGATGGCAGCATGCTATTGAAGGCGCGTACGCGGCTAATATTTCTAATGACGGAAAATACAGTGTCGTTTCGTCCATCCATCACGGCATCAGTTTATGGGATTTAGATAACAACGCGCTGAAATATACTTGGTCTCAACAACAAGACAGTGCCGACAATTTAGTGTTGGTTGCCGATATTGCTGATAATAATAGCCATGTTTTAACGGCTAACCGTAACGACTTTTCGTTATGGAATATCGAGAATGGTCAATCTGAAGGCTTTTGGTCGATTTCTGAGTCAACTGTTCGTGATGTTGCGGTGTCAAATAATGGTGAGCATCTGCTTATTGGCCAAAGTAACGGTAAAGTTGAGCACATCACGATTGCCACAGGCCGACGTTTAGAGTTTTTAGGTCATCAGGAAAAAATTAATGCCGTTGATATGCTGCCTAATGGCCGCATTGCTATCTCTGGCTCTAATGACTTTGTTGCTTACGTATGGGACACCTTATCGGGACAAGTTATTTATCGCTTTAATCATCCAAGCCGCGTCACTATGGTGGCGCTAGACGCTAAAGGTAGATACGCCTTTACCGCTGACAGTAAAAAGTCAGCCAATATTTGGGATTTAAAAACCGGTAAGCTAATTTCAAAATTAAACTATTTCAATCGCCAAGAGGTTTTTAGTGCTGTGCAGTTTTCACCTGATGGTACTAAATTATTAACCGGCGCACCTTCTCGTAAAGTCAGCGTTTGGGCTATTGCTACCGGTGAGCGCTTAACAAGTTGGCGAGTTTTGCCGCGAGACGATATTAGACCTGCCGGAGCTGTTGTTTATAGTGTTGCTTTTAGAGATAATAACCAAGTGATTACTGAAAGCTCTTCAGGATACGCCGAATTATGGCAGGTAAATAAATAGTGAAACCAAGCAATGAATTAACGCAAGCAATTGAAATGCTTGAAACCCGAAATGCATTTCAGGATGACGCCATTGAACAACTCAATCGTGAGTTAACCATACATCAAGGACAAATTGCAGAACTTAAACAGCAATTAGCCCTACTGGCGAATAGAATTAAAGAAAACACACCTGATCAGCAAGGTAAAGACGAAGTAGAACCCCCTCCTCCTCATTATTAAGCAATCGTTACGCAATTAAGCACTGTCTACCTAACTAAAGGCAGTGCCTTAACAAGCCCCCTTTTAACTTAATATAAATAATTCTAATCGCTGAACGCTACTCGGTTCTGGCCTATGCGCTATTTACTTGGCTAAATCAAAGACCCCACGCTAAACATTAGCTTTAATTACTCAAGATCTTATGTTAAAAATTTACTTAGTTACGTCATTCTTTCAGCAAAAAATCAGCTATTCTTAAGTTTAGTTTGTTATGTTAATGATATTAAGCTGAAAATGTTATTGGATTCACCTTGAAAATACTGATCATTGAAGATTCAACTTCGCTTCGAAGAAGTCTGAAAATAGGGCTGTCTAACCTTGGTTTTACCGTTGACGATACCGGTGACGGCTCTGAAGGATTGAGTATGGCACTTGCAGGTGATTACTCACTACTCATTTTAGATCTTATGCTGCCTTCAGTTGATGGTACCGCTATTTTAAAAGCCATTAGGAAAGCCAATAAAGATATGCGTGTACTTATTTTATCTGCGAGGGATTTAACTGAAGATAAAATAGAAGGCCTATTAAACGGTGCCGATGACTACCTCACTAAGCCGTTCTCTTTTGATGAACTACACGTACGCTTATTATGCTTAATGAGACGTGGCAGCTTAAATATTAATAGCACCACCATTACTGTTGGACCATTTTCTTTAGATCTACACTTAAAACAATTACATTGTGATGGCAAAGACGCTAACTTAACCCCTAACGAATACAAGCTAGTGGAATGTTTATTCTCTAATCAAGGTAAGGTTATTTGTCCAGAAAAGCTGAGTGAGTATTTAGCGGGGCAATATGATGCTGTCGCGAAAAACTCTATTGAAGCACACTTATCAACAACACGAAAAAAGACTCGCGCGTTAGGCTACGATTTACCGATAAAAACAAAGCGTGGTTTTGGGTATTTTGTGGAAAATAACTAATGTATTCTATTAAAAAAAGGCTAAGTCGCTATCTGTCTATTTCTGTTTCGGTATTATTAGTATCGATACTCTTAGCCACTGATCTCAGTGTAGATACCTGGATCAGTCAAGAGTTTGATAGAGCAATGAGTAATAAATTGCATCTACTAACTACCTTAGTAAATGAAGATAATAAAAAAATAGATTTTGATTTTGCTGATGAGTTTATGCCTGAGTTTTCCGGTGCAATCGATCCTGAGTATTTTCAGTTATGGTACGACAATAAAGTTTTCGAGCGTTCAAAAACATTAACTTTATTTGACGTTAATAACCTCCCTCTGATTGAGGTGGCTCTACATAGCTCAAAGATTATCAACATCACCTTGCCTGATGGTCGTTCAGGTAGAATGATTTCAACAAAATTTATACCGCAAATAGACAGCGATAGTAGAAAAGAGTTTGCCGCTTCAGTCGGCGCTTTTACCAAACAACAAAAACCTATGATGTTAGCTTATGCGGTCAGTAATGAAAGTCTAAATCAAACACTTTGGTTTGTTGATATTATTTTTATTTTATCTTCCCTCTCAACCGTATTTGCTGTCCGATTTATCGTATATAAAGTGGTAGAGCGCGGATTAACGCCACTTGATAGCCTAAACGATGAGATAAAATCTATTAATCTCAATTCGGACATTGATGCTATAAATACTGATAATTTACCAGAAGAGTTAATGCCTATCGCGGGCGGTATTAATCATTTTCTTAGTGAAAATAAAATTTTGTATGCTAGAGAAAAAAGAATGAGTTCTGATATCGCTCACGAACTAAAAACACCGATTGCTGAGCTGATCAACTTAAGTGAAGTCGCCATTAAATTTCCTGATGAAAAACAAATATCGGCAACTTTTACCTCCGATGTTTTGAATATTTCAGAACGACTTAAAAGTATTGTTAGTAGTATTTTATTACTGCAAAAAAGTACCAATAATGCTGAACTAACAAAGAGTGCTATTCCTATCGCAAGCTTTATTAATGCTATCTTACAACGAGAAAACAAGACAAAGCGTGATGTTTCATTAATAGTAAGTCCTGAGGTTGAAAGCATACGCACCAATGAATTTGCACTTGAAACCGTATTAACTAATTTGCTCAGTAATGCTTTACATTACAGTCCTGCCAAAAGCCAAATCTGTATATTAGTCAATGTAGATGATGATACAGAACAGGTAAAATTGAGTATTTCAAATACCAGTATTTATCAATACACGGAACAAGATCTAGCGCAATTTTTTGAACCCTTGTGGCAAAAAGATCAATCAAGAACCTCTTCACAACGATATGGTTTAGGACTAGCGATAGTTAAATCTTATTGCGAAAAAATTAATGCCGAAATAAAGATAAATTTAACCTCAAAAAATCAACTTACTTTTACCATCATCATATAACAATTAACAGTGAACACTCTTTCGAATTAACAAGGTATATTCATTAGCAACATACCTTTAACAAATGAAAGCACCACAATAATGATAACTTTACAGCTCTTTAACCCGAGTTGCGTATTCAACCGCTCACTATCGCCAGCAAGCCAGCACTGACAAAGTCGATAATAGCTTATACCAAGTTTATTAAGTTTGTTCACACTCAGAAACTTAGTAAAATTGGTATTATTGCGCAACTTTGCTTATTCAAAGTTGCTGTTAATTAACTATCTTAAGTTAATTCTCAAGCGAATTTAGGCGACTTATCAGCTTATGCTAAGCAAATCTTAAGCTTAATTCAATAACATAGAAACACTTACTTTGAGGTGTTTTTATGACCATTAAATTTCATAATATTTTTGCCAATACACTGATGACGGCTATATATCTGCTCCGCCGCGCTAAAACCTTACTGCTCGCAACAAGCAAACTAGAAAAGCCAGTAAAGCTATGGTTATCACATAGCAGACTCAGCTATGCTGCGCTTACAGTTATAAGCACAGACTTGTTTTCGAGTGACGAAAAATGAACAAAGTCATGCAGTTTTTTAATCAGAAAACCTTAACTACCAATCAGTTATTATTCGCTACTTGTAGCTATTTAGCATTAATATTAAATTTACCCTTTCTCACCAGAGCATCGACAGCGATAGCCGCACTAGAAAACTACAATATATTTTTCTTAATTTCTTTGCCGTTTTTTCTCTTGAGCTTAATGCTACTTTTACATGGCTTGCTTGCTTTTAGATGGATAACCAAGCCAATATTAATACTGACAGTGACAGTGTCAGCCCTAATATTTTATGCCACTGTTACTTATGGTATTGTGTTTGACTACGGTATGGTGCAAAACACCTTTGAAACCGATACAGCGGAAGCTCTAAGCTATGTAAACTTTTACGCACTGGGCTTTTTTATTATTTTTGCCGCCATCCCTTGTTGGCTAATTTATTCTATAAAGCTGACCTACAAACCATTTTTACAAGAATTATTTAGCCGTGTAAAGCTGCTCAGTGCCAGCCTCGCATTTGCATTTTTAGTGGCCATTGTATTCTATTCCAACTATGCCTCTGTCGGTCGAAATAACAAAGATATTGCCGGTTATATCATCCCATATAAAATGATAGATTCTTCTTACAAATTTATAAGGAATCATTACTTTTATCCACCATTAAAGTTTCAAGTCTTAGACACTAACCCTTCGATTATACGGGGAAATAATAAAAAACATGTTACTGTTATGGTATTAGGAGAAACCGCTCGAGCGATGAGTTTTTCACTCAATGGCTATCCGAAAGAGACTAATCAATATACTGAGAAACAAGGCGTTGTGTCTTTTTCAAATATGACCTCTTGTGGCACAGCCACTGCAGTTTCAGTGCCGTGTATGTTTTCACGCTTAGATAAGAGTAATTATGACAAGCGTATCGCAACAGCCCAGCAAAATGTCGTTGATATTATTCGTTTGGCAGGTGCTGATGTTTTGTGGATAAGTAATAATAATGGCAGCTGCAAAGGGGTTTGTACTCGTGTCAAAAGCGAACAAATAGCAACCGATATATCAAACCCGTTATGCGACGGAGAGTATTGTTACGATGAGGCTCTACTAAAGCCCTTAAGGGCTAAGCTTAAAAATATTACTCAGGACAATACCTTAATAGTGCTGCATATGATTGGCTCTCATGGCCCGACATATTTTAAACGCTATCCTAAAGATAAGCGAATATTTACCCCCGACTGTCAACGTAGCGATATTCAAAATTGCACACATGAAGAACTGGTAAATACCTATGATAATACTATCGCTTATACTGATTTTGTACTATCAAAAGTCATTACTGAGATGGCAACATTAGCCGAAGAGCAAGCAATGGAAACGTCAGTATTATATATTTCAGATCACGGTGAATCTCTGGGAGAGAAAGGGGTTTATTTACACGGCCTACCCTATGCATTTTCCCCGGAAGAGCAAACACATATCCCAATGATTTATTGGAATGATAAGCAGCAGACCGATTTTAGTTTAAGTTGCCTCGCTCAAATGTCGGATGCGCCACTAACTCACGATAATGTTTTTGATACTCTGCTCAGTATTATGTCAATTCAGTCGAGAGCCTATATCAATGATAAAGATTCATTTATTCACTGTAAGTCACTATCGGCAATTGCCCGAACCACCACAGTTAACTCACAAAATTTGGAGATTTTAAACTAGTGTTTAACAACAAAGATAAGCCCAAAGGCATAAAACGTATTTACTTAGCGTCATTAAATTCTTTTCGGGCTTTTAAATGGTTATATCAACATGAGTCAGCGTTTAAACAAGAGTTACTTTTACTGTGTTTATCCGTGCCAATTAGTTTTCTTTTTGATATTAGTAGCACTGAGCAGTTAATACTTGTGCTGGCGATTGTCTTTATCATTTTTACCGAAGTGCTCAATACCGCTATTGAGGCCGTGGTTGATCGGGTAGGATTGGAGATTCATCCCTTGTCAGGATTAGCAAAAGATTTAGGCTCGGCTGCTGTGCTCATCAGTATGGTTATCGCCATGATAATATGGCTAATAATATTATTTTAACCCCCTCATTAGCTTTATTTCAGTTTATCTTAAGTAAGTCTTAAGGTTGGTTATTTAAAGTAAGCATTGTGTTTCATTACTAATACCAAACGACAATGCTTACTTCAATAATTTATCTTCTACGACCATTTTTGCTATTCATTTTGATATTAGTGATCACTTTATTTGTTTCAAGGCTTGGTTTTAGCTTTTGGCAATTTGAACGAATAACAAACACGGGAAGCTTACTAACATTATTGTTTAATGGCTTGAGAATTGACTTAAGTACCATTGGCTACTTGTTAGTAATTCCTGCTTTAATACATCCTTGGGCGATGCTTAACGACAAGTTATCCGCACTGTGGCTAACTTTACTTAAATGTATATTTACGATTATTTTTATTAGTGTTTTGTTTTTTGAACTAGCAACACCTGCTTTTATTACTGAATATGGCTTTCGTCCCAATCGATTATTTATTGAGTATCTGGCCTACCCGAATGAAGTCATAAAAATGCTTTTCAATGGCCACCTAGTTACCCTAATTATTGTTATTTCATTACTGATATTCACCAGTAAAGTATTTTGGCAATTAAGTCACAAGCTATTCAAGCGTTATCAGCCAGTAGGAAAAAGTAAAATAGCGCCATCGGTTATTTCTTCTTGTCTTCTGGTTATTGTACTTTTTGCTTTTGCCAGAGGCACAGCTGGACATCGTCCCATTAATCCTTCATTAGTCTACTTCTCAACCGATCCATTGATAAATTCACTAACGCTTAATTCTATTTACAGCGTTGCGCATGCTTATAAACAATTTGGTGATGAAGAAAACGCCGCTAAGTTATACGGAAAAATGAATGAGAAAGACCTCATTGATATTATTCAAACTGAAACACAACTAGATCCCCAATCGTTTATTCTTTCAGATCTACCGTCATTAAATAAACGTTTACCTGTTTATCAAGGCAAAGCGAAAAACCTAGTTATCATCTTAGAAGAAAGTTTAGGCGCACAATTTGTATCCTCTTTAGGGGGCATAGCATTAACACCCGAAATAGATAAATTAAATAATGACGGTTGGGCCTTTAAAAATTTATACGCCACAGGTACGCGATCAGTGCGAGGAATAGAAGCGGTCATTACAGGTTTTACTCCAACGCCTGCAAGAGCCGTTGTTAAGTTAGGTAAATCTCAACAGAATTTTTTTACCATCGCAAGTCTATTAAAAGACAATAACTATAGCACCCAATTTATTTATGGTGGTGAAAGCCACTTTGATAATATGAAAAGTTTCTTTTTAGGTAACGGCTTTAACGACATTGTCGATTTTGATGATATCGAAAAACCTAAATTTGTTGCCTCTTGGGGCGCCAGTGATGAAGATTTATTTAATCAAGCAAACGTAGAGCTCAATAAACTACATAGTGCAGATAAACCTTTTTTCAGTTTTATTTTTTCATCAAGTAATCATGATCCTTTCGAAATTCCAGAAGCTGTTATTACGCCTATCAATTATACCCAAGCACAACTCGACAAATACGATGCAAAAGAATTAGCTCGCCATAAAGCTATTCAATACGCAGATTATGCCTTAGGTAAATTTATTGCCAAAGCTAAAACACAAGCATACTGGCAGGATACCGTATTCCTGATTGTTGCTGACCATGACGCTAGAGCATCTGGTAGTGATTTAGTGCCGATTAATAACTTTCATATTCCCGGCATTATTCTCAATTCAGGCAAAGAGAATATCCTTGACGAAAGAGTAGTGAGCCAAATCGATTTAGCCCCGACCTTATTATCATTAATTGGTATTGAAAACATATCGCCAATGCTCGGCCATGATCTGAATAACAAACAAGCAGCAGGAAGAGCCATGATGCAATATGCAGATAACTTTGCTTATATGAAAAATGACAATGTTACCATTTTACGCCCAGATAAAGCGCCCTTAGCTTTTAATTACAGCCCTAGCACTCATCAATTAACGCCAACGACATTAAACTCTCAACAAGAGAAAGTAGCCTTAGCTCACGTACTCTGGGGCTGCTTAGCTTACGAGAAAAAATGGTATCCATCGGGCCAAGCCTTACGTTTCGATCTGGCAGCTAGCGCACAAAATAGTTCAATAACACCTATCACACAGTAGCGGATTAAAACGATTATTGCTTAAGGCTATAGTTGATTAAGATGCTTGCAATTATGGTCTGCTTATAAGCATCAGCTAGCCTGATATCACCAAGGTTAATATTTTATTGCTAGCGCATAATGCGATGAAAAAACAATCAAAAATTATGGATTAGCTAAAATACCAACAAGCCCAAGAAAACCCTAAGCAATTGTAAAATAAAATAATAATTCTAGGAATTAAATTCAGCCGTGCTAAATTAATTCTTTATGACTACTATTAAGGTAATCATAATGTAATTATTGGATCTCGCTTAATGGGCTCAAGTAAAGTTTGCAAAATGTTAACTCATCAATATGTTATCAATGATCCACTGCACCAACTATTTGATGCAGTACGTGCTATTTCTGTACAAGGATATGATGAGCAACGACGTGTGATCTATTGGAATAAAGGCAGTGAGTTGCTTTATGGTTATAGTAAAGAGCAAGCGAGAGGGGAGAAAATAGAAGACCTAATTATCCCTGAAAAATTGCGTAAAATAGTGGTTAATGCACACCATAATTGGATAACAAAAGACATAGAGATACCAGCAGCTGAGATCACGCTACGTAAAAAAAATGGTCATGAAATATCGGTTTTTTCAAGCCATGTCATGTTCACAAATCAATATAACAACAAGCAAATGTACTGTATTGATATTGACCTAACGGATGTAAGACAAGCACAGGCACAAGCACTATTTAAAGAGCATATGCTTGAAACTATCTTTGAAGCCATTCCTGATTTATTTTTTTTGATGGAAGCTGATGGCACCATTCTTGATTATCATGCCAATAACAAAAATAACCTTTACATTTCAGCAAATGAATTTATCGGCAAAAATATGACGGAGGTATTACCTGAAAAAATTGCCAACCAGTTTAAAAGTCATATCAGGAAAACCATACAACAAGAAACAATGACATGTTTTGAATATGAGCTATCTATGCCACATGGCTTAGGATACTTTGAGGCAAGAATTAGCCATCTAGCAAAATATAAACAAGTGATGGTGATAGTTCGTGATATTACCGAGCAACATAAATCGGCCGAGTTGATCCGTCATCAAGCCTATTATGACAGCTTAACTTTATTACCAAATCGTTTTTTAGCACTCGATCGCTTATCGCAAATACTGATTGAAGCAGAGCGAAATAATGAAAAAGCTGTGGTGCTGTTTCTGGATTTAGATGACTTCAAGAAAGCCAATGATTCATTAGGCCACGAAATAGGCGATAAACTCTTGATAGAGTCAGCAGCTCGACTACAGCAAGTCTTACGCAAAGAAGATACTGTCGGACGCTTAGGCGGTGATGAATTTATTATCTTACTAAGAGGGCTAACTGAACATCATAATGCTTTAGCTATTGCGGAAAATTTACTTAAAGCTTTTAGAGAGCCGTTTAAAATTGGTGGTCGAGAGTTAATATTAACCATGAGTATTGGTATTGCTATATATCCTAAGAATGGTACTTGCGCTTCTGACTTACTGCGCAATGCCGATACCGCAATGTATCAAGCAAAAGCACTAGGACGTAATACCTATTCATTTTTCACTAAAGAAATGAATACCAGCATGCAACGACGCTTTAAAATTGAAGAACAAATGCATGGTGCACTCGAACGTAATGAGTTTGAATTACATTATCAAGCTCAGTTTGATGCCAAAAATGAAAATATTATTGGCGCAGAGGCTTTACTGCGTTGGTATAATCCTAAACTCGGTCATATAACCCCAGAAGAATTTATTCCAATCGCGGAACATACCGGCCTCATTGTACCTATTGGTCAATATGTTATGAGGCAAGCATTAAACTTTTTAACTCAATGGCAAAATGCAGATCAACAGCAATATACTATGGCGGTTAATTTATCACCTCGTCAATTCAGAGATATGGGATTACTCAGTTTTATAGAAAACACCTTACGCGAGAGCAATATCAGCAGTAAATATTTAGAGCTTGAAGTTACTGAAGGGGTGTTAATGAGTGGCCAATCATATATACACCAAGCGTTAGAGCAAATTAATGAGCTTGGGATAAAGTTATCAATGGATGATTTTGGTACTGGTTATTCATCATTAAGTTACCTCAGGCAGTATCCATTTGATGTCCTTAAAATTGATCGCAGCTTTATCAATGGCATCACGTTAAATGAAGCTGATTACAACTTAGTAAAAGCAACCATCGCCATGTCACATAGTTTAGGATTAACAGTTGTTGCTGAGGGTGTTGAAACGAAAGAACAATTACTATTACTGCGAGATTTAGATTGTGACTTCATACAAGGATACTATTTTAGTAAGCCGATACCCGCCATGCAGTTACTTGAGTTTTCAGCACGTTATTATCAATAATTGGTATTTAAAATGCCCAACCGCTACAAAGCAATTACTTATGTAATTACACTTATAAATGCCCATATTATGTTGGCGTGAATACCGCCCACTTGGGGCGTGCTACCCTGATGCTAGTTTTACAAGTTCTTTGATAAAAAGCCTTAACATTACTGTTAAGGCTTTATCTAATAACTAAACTCAACAACTAAACGGTATTTTACCACTTGAGCTTAATCTTTACATTGAAACTAAAGACAACAACGTAATCATTAACAACTACTGGCTATCTAAATAGGTTTCAACTGCTTGTGCACGTCTCTCTGCATGTTCTTTTAACTGTTCAATCGCTTGATAGAAATCGCTTTCACTATTTAAAAATGAATATCCTGATAGCTCTGTTGTTGCATAAGGTGCTACCAATGCAGCGTAACTGTCATAAGCGGCTTGCATCGTATTCGTTTCAAAAGCGCCGCCTATAGCTGCCAATACATATTCGTTGTAGCGTGCTCTATAAACATCATCAGCATACAGCTTGGCAATTAATGGCCAGCTAACACTATCAAGATTAGAAAAATCAAGATCTAGGGCGCCTGACATTTTACCCTCTTGTAGCGCTTCATTATTATCCCAAGGGATCCAGGTTAGCTTTGCTGTTTCTGGGTTATTATAAAGATAATAGTTATGTGTCATACGGCCATAGGTATCCCAGTTTTGTATGATGCCATTCACCGCTAAATAGTGTAAAAAAACATCGACATCAAAAACCGCTTCAAGGTTTTCTCGCCATGTATCTGGTGCCGTGGTTCTTGTTTCTGCATGCAAGGCATCAAAAAGCGCAATGATATCTGACCAATCTTCGTCGTCTTCATTGGTTTTCTTGGTAAAGTTTTCTTCATTAAAACTACCGTCAACAAAATCGGCGCCACTGTCTTCTGGCTTGTATAAATTACCATTGTCATCAGCAAACTGTGTTTCAAGCACGGTATCGTCTATTTCTTCTATTAAGGTGTATAAGCCAAAATATTCCGGTCCGTTACCATGATCAACATACAGTGTGTAAAAAGCAGTATTAGATATTGCCATGCCTGAGTCTCTAAACACGTCAGCAGCAACCTTTTCACGTAAAAAAGAGCTGTCATCGAAATTATTTTTTAAACTGAATTTTTTAAAGCCATAAAATCGCTGGTTATCAATTTGTGGATAGTCATCTTCGAATTCATCAAAATCCATTTTAAATGAAAGCTTAAGTATTCCTTGCTGCCAACTTGTTTGTAATGATGAATTACCTTTAAAACGAAGGCCAACTCGATACCATTGCTTATCGTCATAATAGACCTCAGCGGGGACAAAAATAGGATCTTCATCAACATCACTTAAACCAGCACCCGCTGAACGTTGACCAAATTCTCCATACAGTCCAGTCATATCATCAAGCATACTTTGCCAGCGCTCAGACGTTATAACAAAGTCGAAACGTTTAACTTGGGTATTATCAAAAACCTCGTCAAAGTCTGGCTCCGCACTTTTGCTATGTGTAGCATCGGTCCAATCTGTTGTTTCAAAATCGGTATCTGTTATCTCAGTACTGATAGGGTCAGAAGGAACCTCTGCCACTATTTCCACTTCAGCTACGTCAGTGCTATCACTACCACCGCATCCTGATAAGGTAAATGCTAAGCTAACGGTTGACAGTAAAGCCAACTGTTTTAGCGTCTGATTAAATTTATGATAAGACAAGTTATTCAACATATTAAACCTACTATTAGTTAACTTTAATTCTTTAGTGGTGTATTTAAATGATGCATTTAAATGGCGTATTTGAACGAAGTTAGTTTTAAGTACCTCCGTTCAAGTTGATGCATTAAAGGTTACATAAGCAATGTGCAAAAAATGGGTAAACAATGAGTAAATGTGAAATAGTTTATGATGAGTTTAATTTACGCTTATTTAATGCCGGTCTAAAAGCTCAACGTAGACCTCTAAACTAAAATGAATATCACTGCATTTATTAAGATAAAAGTATTAAGACAAAAAACACTATGGTTATTTAACGAGCATTATTTTTTATTCATCCATATTTTTTGCACATTGTTTTGTTATGCTAAAACAAAGGGAAATACGACGATAGTTAAGGCTTTACATGCAGCTATATAACTGTAATGTTCACGTACTATCAAGAGCAGCGTGTTATTACACTAAAATGCCATTGCTTTCAAACAAGCGTGAAGTCCCATCTTTTATTACTTTTGAGATTAGTAATTATCAATGAAAATTCAGAATAAGTTATTTGTGTTTTTATTCAGCTTTAGCCTGATATTAGTGACCGTTTTGGTATCGCTGATGCAGTGGAGCATAGATAAAGGCATGATCGAATATGTTATTTCCAAAGAAGTGGAAACCTTAAAGCCGGTATTGTCTAAGCTTGCTGATGAATATGAAATCGACAATAGTTGGCGTTCTATGGTGGGTAAAAATCATAAATTTGGTCAGTTAATTCATCAAAAATTGGCGGGTAATGATTTTGAAATCGAGAAAAACGCACGACCACCGAGAAAGCAAGGCTTCAAAAACCCAGCGCATAGACCGCCACATTTAGCTGATCGTAGACCGCCAACAAGCCTTCTAGATAATAACAACAGACCACCATTTCCGCCTCAACGTGAAGCACATTATGCTTTACTCGATAGTAAGGAGGTATTGATTGCTGGCAGTTACCCGGCGAAGCTAGAATATACCAAAACACCGATAGAGTTGAATAATCAAGTTATTGGCTTTGTTGCTATATCTAAACGCAACGAACTGACACAAGGTTATGAAGTTGATTTTATCGAGCAACAACAAAAGTATTTATGGCTCATTGCCCTTATTGTTATGCTGTTAGTGGCTTTGCTGACATTACCACTTGCTCGTCATATAGTTGAACCGATTAAGCTGATCACCCGTGGCATGCATAAGTTAACTCAAGGCGATTATCAACAGTCTATTGATCTGAAGCGACAAGACGAACTCAGTGAATTAAGCCGTGATTTTAATGAACTTGCCTTAACGTTAACAAAAAATGAAAGTGCACGAAAACGCTGGCTAGCCAACATATCTCATGAACTTCGTACACCCGTCGCTATTTTACGTGGTGAATTAGAAGCAATGCTGGATAAAGTTAGGCCATTAACCTTGAGCAATATCGCTTCTGCTCATGACGAAGTTAAGCACCTGCAACGGTTAATCGACGATTTAAATCAGTTAACAAGTGCTGATATCGGTGGTATGGGTTATCGTAAACACGCAGAAGAGTTAGTATCATTAATCCAAAATGAATCAACAAAATATCGTGGTTATTTAGCCGATGCCGGCATAACACTATTACTTGATTTAGCCGTTGATGAAGCCAACATTTATGCTGACAAAACTCGCTTATATCAATTGTTCGAAAATATAATCAATAATTGTATTAAGTATTCGGGTGCAAGCGAGCTTAAAGTGTCGTTAACGGTTGATAAAACTGTCGAACAATTAACAGAAAACGATAAAGGCACCGTAACCTTAACCATTGAAGATAACGGTATTGGCGTTGATGAAGCACACTTAGCGCATTTATTTGAATATCTGTATCGCGTGGAAGACTCTAGAAATCGTGAAACCGGTGGTTTTGGCTTGGGTTTATCTATTTGCCAGCATATAGTTATCGCACATCAAGGTAAAATTAATGCCACGGCCTCTAGTTTAGGCGGTTTAGCGCTAATAATTACCTTACCTTTAGCTTAAGGAAATTAAATGTCACCTTCGATATTGATAGTAGAAGATGAAATGAAACTGGCTACTTTACTAGCCGATTATTTTACCATGGCGGAATTTAGCCCTCATTTAATTCATCATGGTGATGACGTTATTGCTTGGGTTAAAAGCAATCAGCCTAAAGCTATTTTGCTCGACATTATGCTACCGGGTAAAAATGGTATCGATCTCTGTAAAGAAATTAGGCAATTCTCTAACGTACCTATTTTAATGGTTACCGCAAAAGTAGAAGAAATAGATCGTTTGTTAGGCTTAGAGCTAGGCGCTGATGACTACATTTGCAAACCTTTCAGCCCTCGTGAAGTGGTCGCCAGAGTTAAAGCGATATTAAGACGAACGCAAACAATTGAAAATCCTAGTGATATGATCACATTGGATGAATATCGCCTTACGGTCAGTTTTCATCATCAAGAAGTCGCGCTAACCGCTGTTGAGTTTCAACTGCTAAAACCTTTAGCGGAAAAGCCCGAACGTATTTTTAGCCGCGAACAACTGATGCAAAATATGTATTCAGATCATCGTATCGTTAACAATCGCACAATTGATAGCCACATAAAAAAATTACGCAAAAAGCTCAGTGACATTAGCAATGGCAAAGATTGGGTACAATCTGTTTATGGCACCGGTTACCGCTTGGTGCTCTAGCCCTTTTTAATTTAGTCTCTTTTTTTCTTTAACCCCTTTGCTGATTTAGCCCCTTCCTACAACAGTACATTTATACCCAAGCCACTTGAAGATGCAGGATTCAGCAAGTCGAGAAAGGGTTAGCACCAAGGCATTGATTGAAGACGAAACCATGGATGGTGAAGGTAGAGCGAAGCAGGATGCCAGAGCCGAGAATGGTTGTTCCATTGTCGAAATCAATAACGCCGGAGATGACCCTTTATCAGCTTGCCCGAAGGGAGCTATATAAAACTCTCTGCTGAAAAGTAGCGGCTAATAACTTTCTTTTTATTTGCACATTGTTTGCGATTTCCCTTATTAAGCTTGTGGTGAATTTAGTTTTAGCACAAGGATTAACCAAAAATGATGAAGACTCAATCAACAATGGTGATAGCGGTCACGCTGCTATTGGTCGTATTTAATCAAGCACAAGCAAAAGAGCGTAATAACGATAGACCCGGCCCCCCGCCTTCTTTTTCATCTTTGGATACTAATGCTAATAATGAAATCGACTTTGACGAATTTTCACAACAAAAATTGCCGCATGGTGATCACAAAACAATTTTTTCTCATATCGACAGTGATAATAATGGTGTGATTAGTGAAACAGAATTTAAGGATCACAAACCGCCAGCTAAAAAAAAAGACTAAGGAATAATGCAATGATTAATAATGTTAACTCTGGTATGTCTATGCCTCCACCGCCGCCAAGATCGGAGCAAAGTTTAACGGAAGAGCAGCAGACTTTTATCACCGATACCTTAGCGGAATTTAATGCTGATGAGCTAAGCGAAGAAGATGCGCTTAGTATTATAGAGATGTTTTCACAAGCAGATATTCAACCTGGAGCAGCGCTTGAGAAAGCAATGTCTAGTGCAGGTTTTGATGCGAAAAACCTTGGTGATATCGCAGCGGCATCGGACAGCAGCAGACCGCCACCGCCTCCGCCGCCAAAACAAAGCAGCGATGAAATAAGCTCGATGGCTGACTATCTAGCTGAACTTTTAGAAGAAACCTTGGCAGCTAGTCAAAGTGAAAACCTCAGCGATGAAGATAAACAAGCGATATTGGCCCAAGTTTTTGATAAATTTAATATCGAGCCGAGCGAATCTATTATTAACACCAGTGCTTAACAAATACGGCTACCTATTCATCATAACGTTTTATAGGTAGCCGCTTTATAAATAGCGGTTCTATAAAACGTTGCGTTATTTTTAATAATAAAAATAACGCTCACTTATTAGCTAGGTCTTAGCTTCTTCCTAAATTTTCGTTAAAAAACTGCCCTTAAAATCTTTTTAAACACTTTCACATTACTTGCACATTTCCTGCACATTGACCTTTTAAGCTTGAGTTAACTATAGTTTCTAGTCCTAGTGATAAACCTTAAAGGAAAAAGCCATGCTACAAAAATTCAGCGCTTATCGTCATACCAAACCAACGCTAATAAGCTTGTTATTACTTTCTACATTAGCCGCTTGTGGTGGTAGCAGTGATAGTAACAACGATAGTGGCGAAACAATAGCCACAAATACAGCGCCAATAGCGAATGCTGGCGATGATCAAAACGTATTTATTAATAGCACAGTGACACTGTCTGGTGCGCTAAGTAGTGATGCAGATGGCGATACCCTAGGGTATTCTTGGAGCTTATCTACCATTCCCACCGATAGTGTAGCTATATTATCAAGTGAAAGTGATGTTGCCCCAACCTTTATCGCTGATGTTGTTGGCAGCTATGTTGTGCATTTAACGGTTAATGACAATCAAGAAAACAGTGAAGTCGATAGTGTTGAAATTATCGTTTCAGAAGTTTCTGATGGCAGTACGGCAAATGTTTTATGTGATTACAATTATAACGAATATAACGATTCAATTTATGTGCTTGAAGACAGCATGACACAGTGGAGCTGTACTGATAGCGAACGCTTACTAAGTGCTAATGGTGTTCCAGATCATGAGGTTGGCGAGTTTCCAAATAGTAATAATCCTAATGCGATTGAGTCACAAACAGTTTCTGATAGCCTAACGTTATCTCCTGTTGAGTCAACAACAGCAACAACCTTGGGTGGTCCTCGTGGTGTAACAGGCTACGTACTTAATGGGGTAAAAATTGATGCAGGTACGGCAGGAAGTTGTGATGATTCAGGCAATGACTGTAGCCTGATTGATAACAGCGGTAATTGGAGTATCGAAGCCTTAGGTCAAACGAGCTTTAATTTTGGTACTGATGACAACAATGCCCACGTTCAACCAGGTGGTGCATATCATTACCATGGCATGCCTGAAGGTTTTATCACTAAACAAGGTGGCAGCGACACCACTATGACCATTATTGGCTGGGCTGCTGATGGTTTTCCTATCTACGCACGTTATGGCTATAGCATTGCCAGCGATGCGACATCATCAATTAAGCTGATCACCGGTAGTTATCAACTGATCAGTGACGTTAGTAGCTCTCGCCCTTCGAAAGACATATATCCGTTGGGCACCTTCGCACAAGATTGGCAATATGTTGCTGGCTCTGGTGATTTAGATGAATGTAATGGTCGAGTTGGTGTTACACCTGAATTCCCTAATGGTATTTATCACTACTTTGCGACAGAAAGTTATCCTTACTTTCAACGCTGTGTAAAAGGTGAAGTAGAAGTTACTGGCGGCATGCCACCACCATAATTCGCTAGTTTAGCAAGAGAGTCATTGCTGTTAAGTACTCTCATCAGCGTAATATTTTACAGCAGCAAGCGGGCTGACTTTTACATCAAATCAGTCCGAACTTAATACTCATTGTTATAATTTACCGGAAATAACTTGATGAAATTGAATATTAAATTGAGAAATAAACTAAAGATGAAATTATCTCTAACAACCTTTGCCACATCAGTGATGTTAATCAGTACGTTATTTTCTCAGGCTTTATATGCTCACGTAATGGTCGCACAAAAAGGCACATTAAACGTTGCTGAAGATGGGGTGTATATGGTGATTTCGTTACCTGTTTCTGCTTTTTCAGCGATTGATGATGATAATGACGGCAAACTTTCTGCGGCGGAGTTTACTTTACATCGCTTGGAAATTATCAAGACAGTGCATAGCAAAATCACTTTAAAAGATAAAAATGGTCCACTGGCATTACAAGGCATAATGCTATCACCTGTAACTTCTCATCATTCACCTCAAACGCCTTCGTCACATTTAGTCGTTATGGGGCGTTTTACTTTAGCTACAGCAGACAGTGCACTTGAGTATCAAGTCAGTCTTTTTGGCAAAGGTGAGCATGAAGATACATTGGCCATCACAGCTACACGTAAAGGAAAAAGCGATAAACATACTTTTGAATTATCAGAGAAAAATTCAAAAGTATCGTTATTTTCCGAATAACTTATCATGTCAGGTGCTAGTTAAAGGCCGCTAATAGCCTTTAACAAGCATTCGATATGACCGTTTTTGATATCAGGGTTTATTAATGTCGATTGCTTAGTGCTACTGATAATATGACTTCAGTTCGACTTATGATACGAGTTCAATACGATGCGAATACATGTAAATACGCTTAAACACTGACTGTATTCAGCTTTCAGCACTTGTAGACTAGCTAAACAAACAAGCTCAAAAACGCTATTGCTCAGTTATTAGCGGTTAACGAGTTTACTCTTGTTTGAAAATACCAATGACCTGCTCATTCGGTCTGACTTCTTGTACCACATGTTCTTCAGGTTGCGACATTAAGTGACCACAACTAACACAGGTTACTGTCTCTACACCATTTTCTTTGGTTAATCCCATGGTGTCCATTGCCTTACATTTCGGACAAATTGCCCCAGCTATAAATCGTTTTTTCACGTTTTACTCAATTTTAGGTAATTTTTAATTCGTTTTAGCAAGATATCTGCTCAGTGTTTCTATTTTACCTTGAACAACCCCCCAAGGAAAAGCGACAATAGCGCCTTGCATTAAAAAGAGTAAATATAAATGATCACAGCTACAGATTTAAGTTTAGCCCGAGGTGCAAAATACCTCATAAAATCATCAAGTTTTACCATACACCCAAATCATAAGGTTGGACTTGTTGGGGCGAACGGCTGTGGAAAATCGTCTTTGTTCGCTAGCTTACTTGGTACCTTGCCGCCAGATTTGGGTAACCTATCCATGCCGGCAAGCTGGAAAATTGCCACCGTTAAGCAAGAAACACCAGCGCTAGAGCAATCAGCCTTAGACTATGTCATGGATGGTGATATTGAATACCGCCAGCTAGAGGCAAAATTGGCCCAAGCACGCGAAGATGATAACGGTACACTTGAAGCGACCATTATTAACCAAATTGATACCATCAATGGTTACAGCTTACCGGCTCGTTCAGCTGAGTTATTACACGGTTTAGGCTTTATGCAAGAGCAACTAGCAAACCCAGTAAAATCGTTCTCTGGTGGTTGGCGCATGCGCTTAAACTTAGCGCAAGCCTTGATCAGTCGTGCTGACTTATTGCTATTGGATGAACCAACCAACCATTTAGATTTGGATGCCGTTATTTGGTTACAGCGTTGGTTAAAAAGATTTACCGGCACTTTAGTGTTGATTTCTCATGATCGAGATTTTCTTGATGATGTTATTGGTCAAATTTTGCATATTGAGCATCAAACCGCGAAATTATACTCTGGTAACTACAGTGCCTTTGAACGCCAACGTGCAGAGCATTTAGCTCAGCAAGATGCACAATATCAAAAGCAACAAAAAGAAGTTGCCCATTTAACCTCGTTCGTTGATCGTTTTCGTGCCAAAGCCAGTAAAGCAAAACAAGCACAAAGTCGTTTAAAACGTTTGCAAAAACTACCTGATTTAGCGCCTGCGCATGTTGATAGCCAATTTACCTTCAATTTTGAACAACCTGAAACACTACCTTATCCGCTATTAGCATTAACAGAAAGTCAATGTGGCTATAATGATGAAGCTATTATTTTACAAGACGTTGGCATGACCTTAGTCCCCGGTAGCCGCATCGGTTTACTGGGCCGTAACGGTGCCGGTAAATCAACACTCATAAAGTCACTGGCCGGTGATTTAGCCTTACTTAAGGGTGAGCGTTACTGTGCACAAGATTTAAAAGTAGGTTATTTTTCGCAACATCAACTTGAGCAATTGCATATGCCTAGCAGTGCCATTGAACATATTACCCGTGCAAAGCCTGATATCACCGAATTACAAGCTCGATCGTTCTTAGGCCGCTTTGGCTTTAGTGGCGACCAAGCATTAGATAAAGTTGGCACTATGTCTGGTGGCGAGAAAGCGCGTTTAGTATTAGCACTTATCGTCTTAGAAAAACCACAGCTGCTTCTGCTCGATGAACCCACTAACCATCTCGACTTAGAAATGCGCCAGGCCTTAGTGTTAGCTTTACAAGACTTTGACGGTGCGATCATTCTTATTGCCCATGATAGATATTTATTAGAGTCATGTGTTGATGAGTTTTACTTGGTTGCTAATGGCCATGTAACAGATTTTGATGGTGACATTGATGATTATCAACAATGGTTAAATGATGATAAAAAACAATCAGTCAAAGCAAATAAAATTGTCAGCGAGCCACAAATAGACAAAAAGCAACAACGCAAAGAACAAGCTGAATTACGTAAAAAGGCCTCACCACTACGTAAACAAGCAGATAAGTTTGAAAAAATAGTACAAAAAGCACAAGATGAATTAACTGACGTTGAAGCTCAATTAGCCAATAGTGATGTTTATCAAGCAGAGCATAAAAGCAAACTCACTGAGCTACTAAAGCATCAAGCTAAGCTTAAGCAAACGTTAGAAGAAAATGAAATGCAGTGGCTTGAGCTTGAAGAACAAATTGAAGAGATAATGTCACAAGCATAATACGTTTTGTTGCTACACTTAAATTATCGCAGCATATTAAGTTGTCACGCTATCTCATCATGACAACATCAGACTATAGGACATGATAATGAAAAAATTAATCTTACTTGCACTTAGTATTGCGCTATTCGCTCAAAGCTCGGCGTACAGTGCCGATCTAGATCAAGGCATATATGAGCTAAACCGTGGTGAATTTAGAGCAGCGATTGCCGAATTTGAACCTTTAGTTGCTGAGCAATATGCACCAGCACAATATCAAATGGGGTTAATTTATTTGAACGGTTATGGCGTGATTAAAAATGCTAAAAAAGCACTCGAATTATTTAATTTAGCCGCCGCGCAAAATTATCCTGATGCTTTATTCGACCTTTCTTTACTTTATAGCGAAGGTGAAGTGACTAAACAAGATCTAAAAACTGCTTATGCCTTAATGGAAAAAGCAGCTAATAAAGATCTACCTCGTGCGCAATTTAATCTCGGCGTAATGCTCTACAACGGCAATGGCATAGAGCGGAATTACCTACAAGCCTCGCGCTGGTATCAAAAAGCCGCCGATCAAAACTATGCCTTGGCGCAATTTAACCTAGCGTTAATGTACTTTGAAGGTAAAGGGCTTCCTCAAAGTACCGAAATGTCATACATTTGGAATATTATTGCCGCTAAAAATGGCTATCGTGCGGCGGAAAAAAGTCGTGATATGGACGAGTATAAATTATCTGTAGAGCAAATTAAAACTGCACGAGAAAAAGCTGACACCATTCACCGTAAAATCATCGAGCAACGAGAATTAAAACTAAGAAGGTTTCTTTAAAACCAAGATCTTTAGGGGCTATTGATCTTTCACTTTATAGCTATGTTGCACTTGAAAAAGTTGGCAATTAAGGCGCTTCATATAATGTTTGCTTGCTCCAAATACATATTAAGCAACAAAGATTGACGCTTTTTCAAGGCAAGCCAAGGGGCTATGACTATAATAAGTAACCTTCACTTAACAGCCCGTAAGGTTACTTTTTCGGTTATACAAGTCGAGCTTTGAAGTTTTCTTTATAACGTCGAGATAAATTTAAGCTTTTTCCATTGGTTAATTCAACCTCGCTATCACCAGAGCTTAACGGGGTGATTGACTCAACATAATTTAGATTGATCGCATGCGAGCGATGAATACGACAAAAACCCTTAGCCTCTATCTGCTCACTTAACTGTGTCAATGTCGCACGCGTAGGGTATATACGTGACGTGGTTTAATTTAGGTGCTGCGCTAGAGGCCTCTATTTTGATATTAATCACCTTCATTGCATGCTTACTCAGCTATGAAGTTATTAAACGCATCAATGTATTAAGACCTTGCTTTGAGCTAAAAATGAAAGCAACAAAACATTCACTCTGTCAACGCATTACCGACACCATAGCAACCATATTGATTATTCCCTTTGCCTTGGAGATATTGATTTAAATGAAAAAACTTATCGATATAACAAAGAGATTCAGTAGATAAACTGACGATGATAGTGATCTAAATCAACAAATAAAGTAGGGTTATTATTTACAATGGTTATCTACCCTATTAACCATTTTAATATCTTTTGGAGTAAGTTATGAACATTTTAGATATGCTACTCAACGACCCTATTGTACTGATTTCTTTTATTGGCTTAGCTGTTCTGTTAGGTATTGGTGGCTTTTATATTTATTACTTTGCAAAGCACATTAGTGAAGATAAGCAGTAGTTTATTGCCTGCAGCTAAATAATATTGTTGCTTAAATACCAGTGATAAGCACTTGTGACGAGATAAATATCTCGTCATCGAGCCGCAAACTGGGCGCTAACAATAAGCCATTACAATATTTCGAGGCCGGATAGAACGATACTATTGAACAAAATGTTTAATTTAACTTCATAAAACATCTTGTTGATACAAAATCGTTTTTTCTACTAATACCAATTTGATTAAATTTCTTCCCAATTCAGAACGCTTCTCGATGTGCAAAAACAAGGCGAATTTGTTTCGGTTTAGTCACTCTACATTAAATAAATTTAACGATGTTAGTGAATATCGAGAAAGCTCCTAGAGCTCGAGTTTAAAAGGTTTACATACTGCGTTATTGATTTTGACAAGGAGCTCACAGCGATGTAAGTCATTAGAACAACGCAGGAGCAGTTGTCGAGAATAACCCTTATCTTCAATCAATGCCTTGCATGGATGTAGGTACTTAGGTTCAGTCTGGAACTATGAACCTGTGCCGCTAAGCCTTTTAATTCTCGCTGAGTGGGAAAGAACTTAATCAATTTGGTATAAATAGCACTTATGGGCATTAGCGTACTTTTAACGTACAATAACTTTTTGTATTATTTACTATTACCGCATTATGTTTACCAAAAGCTCTTTCAGCCCTGCTTGGTGGCTCAAAAATCCTCACCTGCAAACTGTTGCCGCTAAATTTTTTAGGCGTCATCATAATATTACTACAACCGATGAAACCTTAGAGTTACCCGACGGTGACTTTATTGACTTAGCTTGGACTGAAAAAGTGAACTCGGCATGTACTCGCCCGATTGTTGCGGTTTTACACGGTTTAGAAGGCTCAAAAAATAGCCATTACGCTAAGGGCATGTTATCAGCAATTAAAGCGCAAGGTTGGGTAGGAGTATTGATGCATTTTCGTGGCTGTAGCGGCCGACCTAACCGTATGGCAAAATCTTATCATAGCGGTCAAACCTGTGATGTTGACTATTTTAGCCAACACCTTGCTAAGTATTACCCAGAGGCGAAAAAAGCCATTGTCGGCTTTTCATTAGGTGGCAACGTTTTAACAAAATACTTAGCAGAACAAAAACAAACGACTTATCAAGCAGCTTGTGTTATTTGTGCTCCACTTGACCTATCAAGCTGCTGCGACCGAATTAACCAAGGATTTTCTCGCGTCTATCAAAAATATCTGGTTGATATGCTCAAAGCCAGTACGATAAAAAAAATAGATGCTAAATTGCTGAATAGTGTTGATATAAAAAGTTTACAACATATTCGATCAATTCGAGATTTTGATCAAATGATTACCGCTCCTATCAATGGCTTTGCAGATGCGAATGACTATTATCAACGCTCAAGTGGCAGAGATGTGCTTAAAGACATCGCCGCACCCTGTTTGATCATTCATGCCAGCGATGATCCTTTTTTATGTGATAAAAATACCACGGCTATCACTATGCTACCGCAGCAGATGACCTTTGAAATAAGTGCCCGTGGCGGTCATGTTGGCTTTATTAGCGGTAGTAATCCATTCAAGCCTAAATTTTGGCTTGAACAACGCATTCCAGAGTTTTTCACGAGATACTTATGATTATTGCCTTAGATCAATTACCTACCGAGACCTTAAACGCCATCATCGAGAACTTTGTGCTAAGAGAAGGTACTGAATATGGCAGTGAAGATGTTTCTCTGACTGACAAAATAAGCCAAGTTCATCAGCAACTAAAACAAGGCTCCGCACTATTGGTTTATTCTGAATTACATGAAACGGTGAATATTCTTCCCGCAGCGCAATTTAATGAAGGCAGTGAAGAAATAATAGAATAAAAAAGGCACTGAAGCAGTACCTTTATAAATTCAATAAAAACAAACTTAGCGAACAAATGTCACCGAAAAACTGACCGGTACAACATAGTCAATGCTCGGTAACGAGGCTAACTCTTTTAATTTATTAATACCAGCCACCAGCGAAAAAGCCTCCGCTTTGATAAAAAATGGTTGGCTTGTATGCACTAACATTTGTTTTTCAGTCAATTTAATCACATTGACATTAATGCTGACAGCTTGCTGTTGGCCATGAAAGTCTATTTGTCCATCGACGGTTAACTGTTTAACGTCGCCCGTTTTTAAGGCTGCAAGCATAGTATTATCAAGCTGAGCACTAAACGTTGCAGAAGCGTATTTATTGCTTTCAAAGACAAATTGTTTCATGCGCTCATCACGAATGACAATATTAGTGTTAACACTAGCTAAGTCGACATTAATATTAACCTGTGCTTTCTCATCAATATTACCGGCAAGCGTTGAGAAATGATGATTTTCTGCAATCATTGATTTTTTCACTGACATAAAGGTTAACTGCGACTTTTCATTATCGAGTTGCCATGCTGCTAACACAGGTAAACTCGTCATGATACTCGCCAGTAAAGTTATTAAAATTAAAGTTGTTTGGCGCATTGAGCACTCCATTTTTTTGATGTACGCAACTCACAATATCCCATGATACTTCAACAAGCAGTGTCAGGGGAGATATGTCAGTGCCTAAGGTTATTTAATTAAGCGTGTAGCTCTATGTGGTTTAATAATATCATGCCAAGGAATATTTTTGCTCCCTAAAGACAAAAAGTCAGGCTGCATTAACGTTTCACGTTGATTATAGGTTAAGGGATTAAATTCACTATCAATAATACTGCCACCGGCTTGTTCAATAATACAATGGCTTGCACCAGTATCCCATTCACCTGTTGGTCCGACACGTAAGTAACAATCAGCGCCACCTTCGGCAATTAAACAGTTCTTTAACGAGCAACTCCCTAAAGCAACGCGATCATAGCCATAGTCGTCATTTAAATATTGGCCCATTAAGTTAATATCTTGTCGGCGGCTTATTGCAACTTTGATCCGACGTTTACCATCATATTCTGCCACTTGTATCCTATGACTCGCGACATTATCTTCTTTAAAAGCACCTAAGTTATTTTGTCCGTAATAGGTTAGATGGTGATCTGGAGCATGAATAACCCCAATGCTCGGCCAACCATTTTCCACCAAGGCAACATTAACCGCAAAATCACCACTGCCAATAATAAACTCACCGGTACCATCAATCGGGTCTAATAACCAATAGCGCGACCACTTACTACGCTCTGTAAGTGCTAAAGCGCCAACTTCTTCAGAAATAATAGGAATATCTGGCGTGAGAGTTTTCAGTACGTCCATTAAAACATCATTAGCGGCAATATCAGCGCTTGTCACTGGGCTATTATCGGCTTTTATTTCAGCGGTGTAATCACCATTTTTATAGTGGCGACTGACTTCTTGTCCTGCTTTTTTTGCACTTTCCAGTGCCACAGACAATAACATTTCCGGGCTCATTAAATACCTCCCAAGTGATCTTTAACTAATAACAATGCGGCAAGGCTTCGAGCCTCATTAAAGTCTGGTTGCTGTAATAACTGTCGATAATCAGCTAATGACCAAGACACGACCTCTAAAGCTTCAGGTTCGTCACCCTCCAGTTTTTCAGCATAAAGTTGATCCGCTATAAAAATAGTCATTTGTGCATCAAAAAATGCGGGGGCCATCGCAACGGTCTGAATAAACGTTAAGTTTTCAGCGCCATAACCAATTTCTTCTTTCAGCTCTCTATTTGCTGCTTCGGCAGCGCTTTCGCCAGCATCAATCAAACCTTTTGGAAAACCTAACTCATAGCTATGAGTACCGGCACAATATTCTCGCACCAACAGCATGCTATGTTGATCAAGCATAGGAACGATCATCACAGCCCCTCGACCCGCGCCTGGCATACGCTCGTATTCACGTTCGACACCATTGCTGAAAGTGAGGTCAATTTGTTCTATAGCAAATAAGCGACTTTTCGCTACTTGCTTACGTGCAGTAATTTGCGGTAGTACTTTTTTTGTTGTCATAACGCCCTTTATTGCAGCAACTTAGTAAAAGAATGCATTAAAGTAAAAGCTAAAGTTTAACCATAGCACGATAACCTTGAATACATAGTCAAATCTCTTCGGTATAATCCTATAATAAACGTGTTTCTAGGGAAAAATCTATGCTTGATTGGTCAAAAATCTCAACTGTTTTACTCGATATGGATGGGACTATTCTCGATTTACATTTTGATAATCATTTTTGGTTGCATCATCTACCCCAACGTTACAGTGAACTGCATAGCGTAAATTTAGCTGAAGCTAAAAAATTACTCCTTGAGCATTACCAAAGAGTTGAGGGCACAATAGACTGGTATTGCTTAGATTATTGGGCCGAGCAAACGCAACTATCTATTACTGACTTAAAGCGAGAGGTGCAACATTTAATTCAGTTACGCAGTGATGCCCATGACTTTCTTTGTGCACTCAAATCTTCAGGCCGTGACATTGTACTCGTGACGAACGCTCATCCTGCTAGCTTAGCACTCAAAATCGAACGTACTCAATTAGACAAATACTTTGATACGCTTTACTCTACGCATGAGTTTGGTGTTACGAAAGAGTCTCAACTGTTATGGCAACGACTACAAGAAAAGCATGGCTTTATTTTAGAGAATACACTTTTTGTTGATGATAATATCACTATACTCAATTCAGCTAAAAAGTATGGCTTTGAACATTTATTGGCGGTGGCAAACCCTGATAGCCAACAAGACAGTCGTGTGATTAATGAATATCCCGCAATTATCGATTACAGTGAATTTCTAGCAGAAATAAAGGCAACGGCTCAGAACTAACCCGAGCAGGTGAACTCACTTAGCGAAACAATCCCTAGGAACACGAAAAGTGAGTTGAATATAAATTAACCCCACTTCGGGTTAAGCTACTTTACCCAACAATGCTATTTAAACGCCTATCAGCGTTATTTTTACGCCCAATAGCTCGCTATTGGTTTGTAAAAATTCCTTGCTAAGCGCCTAAATTCCATCATTGCGCTTTTTTTCATCTTTTACTTAAAAAATATCGTGAATAATTCAACGAATAACACTATGAATCAACAGGTTATAAAGCCCACCAATCCGAACTGAGGTTAAATTAAGCGCTATAGCTTTAAACGATAACGGCCTTTTCTATCAGGCTTACCTAAAAAGCTTAACGCTTCTCTTAATTGCTTAGGAAATTTTTCCCCTGGTGTTAAGTATCCACTACCAGCAAAGCGACCGCCTTGCTTTAGTTGTGCATTATAGCTCAAGCCTAGATCATTATTAGGTGCTATCTCGGCAATCAATTCGCCTTTATCACAACTCAATGCTGCCGAAAGCTTACCAAGTTTAACTTTTTCATCAAATGCCGAAACAGCAGCATCGCGCCATTCAAGCTCACCTTGTAATTCACCACAAATAGGGGAGCCCATCACAAAGCGATCAACATTCAGTGTTAACTGCTCATGGGCAATAATGTCTATCGGCAAATTAAGGCGTGCAACAACAGTATTAGCTGCAAGCGAAAGTTGTGCATCATTAATGGTTATATCAGAGCGTAAACCACTAATGGTTAGCTGACCTTCTGGGCCATTAATCAGTGGATCGCCAAAAGTAACCTCCAATTTAGGATCTAGCATGAGTACCGACATTAATGACAGAGCACTTTGTACTTTGCTAATCACCACATCATCAATCATGACTTGTTTGACACTGGCACGCCAAATGGTACCTTCTACCGCCGCTACCGAAACATTAGCCGGCAATTTAATTTGCGTCATTAACCAACTCGCAGGCATTAAGGCAATAACAAACACGCTATAAAAAGCGAAAAAAATGGCGCTGTAAGCAAACGTTTTTTTCATTAACTCTTTCCTAACTGTAATCGACGAACACGTACCACGCCTTGTTCATCCGCTAAACTCAAATCAATATTTTTCACTCGCAGGCCTTCTCTACTGGCTAATTGCTCTAACCAAGTTAATAACTGGTTAAACGATATTTCATCAATCCAGACCTGTAAATCATCAGCTTGAGGCTGCATGCGAGTAATGATTATATCGTTTTGCCTTGAAGTACGATTAACGATACTCGATAAGCTGGCACCACTACGGCTACCACTGCTTAATTTTGCTTGTTTATAGCGTTTAGTGTTGTCTTCAACCCAAGACAATAAAGCCTGTTGACGTTCAATTTCAATTTTTAATTTACTACTGGCGATATTTTCATTCAATGGTTGCCAAATTAGGCCATATAAAATAAATATTGAAATAGTCGCAGCCATCACCATCACCAAACGCTGCTCACGGAGGTTTAACTGTTGCCACCAAGTTTTCATGAGCGCCCCTTAGCAGATGTATCGGTGATACTGAACGAGCCAGAAATTTGTTCACCCTGGTTATTTTGTGCCCCTAAATTCACGCTTAAACCCGCTTTTTCAAGTGCTACTTTTAACTTTTCGAAATACTGATAATCTTTAGCAACCGTTTGCATACGTACTTCTTGACGCTTACCGTCAAACTTCAGTGTTTGTGGCTTTATTTCCGGTACGCTTGCTAAGGCAGGCTCAAGCTTGACTAATAATGGTAAAAAGCCTGCAGACTCTTCGCTATCACCAACTTCAGCTAATTTTTGTCGTAGCAGTGAACGAATAGTTGACACCTTAACTCGCTTTGCCTCAGGAAATGCGCTTTTATAGTTAGCGATAATATTTTTTTCAATGGCCGACTGTTGTTGAGATAACTGATAAAGTTCAACGCCTTTAAGGGTAAAGTTAAGCAACAATGCGCAGCAAGCAATACCGGCCACCCATAGCCAACTCATACTGGTTGCTGAACGCTTTTCTTTTACTTGCAACTCACCTTGTAACAAGTTGAATTTACGTGAATGATGATTGGCTAAAATAGCCAACGGCAGCTCTTCAGGTAAGTATTCAACATTTAACTCTGCCGGCACTTGTGACAAAGAAGAATAAGCTAATATAGTATGTGCACCTTCATCGATACCAGTAAATTGATTAGCAACAATAGGCCAAGCATTAGCTTCAAATGCCATAACATGCCATGTACTAAGCCTTAACAACACTTGCTCGCCAAGCATTACAGCATGACAACTTTCTTTATCATTAGGTAGTGCCAACGCATCAGGAATAATAACTTTACAGAAAATACCTGCGTTAGCTAACCATTGCTGCCACTGTACTAATTGTTCACGCTCAAGCGCAGCTAAAAAGCAATTATGGCCCTGTTCATCATGTTTGAGGTCACTAAAGGCAAAAAACAGTTGTTCTACATCTTGTGCTAGTTCTTCTTCCAACATGTATGGTGCTGCTAAACGAATAGCCCGTTGCGATGAACCCGGCACCGTCAAACTTTTGATCGCGACATCACTGGCCGGAACAAATGTAATAACGTCTCTTGATAACGACTTTTCAGCTAACTGCGCTAGCGCTTTTGCATTAGGTAATTCACCACTTGCAATAATTTCTTCTTGTCCGTTAGTTTTAATCAGCCAATGAATTCTATTCTCAGCTTGACTGCCTAAACGGATAAATAACGTTTCACCCATTATTCTCGTCCTATGATGCGACTGATCACACTTATATTATTTTTATTTTCTACTTTCATAATGGTATTCAAAGCGAAATAACTATGATTAAAACTTGCTGTTGTTTTAAGTTTAAAATACTCACTTTTAACCGTAAATTGTTGCTGTTTTTCTGGTGGAATTTTCGCTTTACTTAACTCAGGCAAAGCAAAAAAGTCAGCTACACTACTAAAACCTTCTTCTTCGCGGGCAGACAATGCTTGCACCGCGTCATTTTGACTTATCCCTAACATAGCGACAAGTATTTCAGGTTTATCCACTGCTATAGTGTTGAGGTTAACCTTATTAAGATTACTATTGGGTAACACGCAGGCATAGTCTTTGAGTTTATTGATCACGGCAATAGTGAAATGCTCAATAACTCTTAACTCACCTAAGCTTGCCAAGTAATTATTAGCCGCTAAATACGGAAATTCTTTCGCGGCATAATCACTATCCTCTGCCCCTCCTGAACTTGATATACTGCTATTAGCATCGAGCCAATCGGTTAAAGCATCTGCCATATATTCTGCTTCAAAATTACCAACGCCTTCAATACTTAATGCGATTAGCAGTTCTTCAAAAGCAAGTCGGGCAGAAGATTTAGCGCTAGTATCATTGCCATTACCGCTGGTATTACCGTTATCATCATCGGCACGCAAAGCATTTAAATTAAAGCAACTGTGTAAATCGGTTATCTCACCGGTTATTTGCCCAAAGTCGACAGGAAAAGTGCTTTCTCCTTGCGCCCACATCTGTCCCAAATGTGTAACCTCTTCATTATCTTCAAATGACTGGGCTAAAATTCTTTTCGCAAAGGCTTCAGCGCCCATAGCATACCAATAGGCTTGCTGGTTTGAAGCTAAATTGCTGGTACGTTGCATTTGTAATTGTAAACGCGCGGTCATTTGTGTTGCTAAAATAGCAATTAACGCCACAATTAACATAACGGTAATTAATGCTACCCCTTTAGATGAACGCTTAGTGTTAAGGCGGCTAATCACGATCGACCTCCTTTTCTTGTAAGCCATCACCTGCTACGAGAAATTGACGACGAATAATACCATAATCTGTGGTATCTAATTCAATAGCAATTGCCATAGGCAGCGTATTTTCTTGTAAGGTTTTCTGCCATTTTTTACCATCATAAAATTCAAAATCTAACTTTTCTACTTGCGAAATCAAAGGCCTTACTTTCGGCTCTTCGCCTAAGACGGCATCAACAAAATTAAAGTGCACACGCTCTAGTAACTTGTCGTTCAATTGATAAGCTACTGACTGCATATCACTGCGTGGCAGCAATAAACCGGGGTTAGTCCAGCCGTGGCGAACAAAGGCAATGGCCTGTTCACTACTAGAATAACTGTCATGGTCTGTGTGCAAAAAACCTGTTTGAGGTGCTTCACCATTTAAACGTATGCTGCGACGAGCAATCTGCAACATATCACGTTCAATCATTAAAAAACCACGTTGTAATTCATTGATCCTATCCGTGCGCTCTTTAGTGACGGTATCACTATTTAATACCGTTTCAAAAATACTAAAACTGGCCATGCTAATAACGGCAAATATTGCAATGGCAATTAAGACTTCTAGCAGGGTAAAACCCTGTGTTTTACTGCGAGCAAGATGCAATTTTTGCTGACAAGTATTTGGATTAATACTGAGAGGCGTCATTGATTTTTCTTCGAGACATAAGTCATCAAACTACTTAAGGCTGAGGTTTCTTTCTCATTTAATCGCACTTCCATGACAATAGCACGCATATCTTTGTCGGTAGTTTTTAGCACTTTCTGCTGCCATAACCACTCTTGACCAGCTAGCTCTACCTTACCTTTTTTATTGTCTTTTGGTGGCCATGTGTTATCTAAAGTAACCTCAACAAGTTGATTCGATGCGACCCAATTGGCCACAATTTTACTTTCTAAATAACCTAAATTACGGGCATTAGTGTCAGCCGTACCGAGAATGGCAATACCCGCAATAGAAAAAACCGCCATTGCCAACATCACTTCAAGTAAGGTAAAACCTTTTTGCAACCTTTTCACCAAGCAATTAACGTGAGCTGTCATTGGCTATTGGCCCCTCTATCGTCAATGGCGTGCTATAAATACCAGATACTTTAAAACTGACATTTTCATCATCGTCAAAAGTAAACTCAGCAAAAGAAAACGTTAAGCTAAAAGGCGTTATGTCACCACCCGAGAGCATATACACTTGTGGAATAATTTTCTTCTCTTCATCTTCTTCCTCAAAAAAACTATCAGTATCTTCTTCGGTAATTAATAGCGATGAATCGAATAAAAGTGGCTCTTCGATAGGTAAGTCATCAAGTTGTAAACTAATTTCAACATTATCGGGTAAGGTAAATTCTTCAAACAACGGGTTATCTGCAATTGGTGACCATTGCACACCATCGTAACCTAAAAATTGATAAGTGTTTTCTTTAACAAACAGCCCTAACTCAACATTATTCAATAAGCCATATTCTGCGGCAAGGTCAAAAATGCCCGCAAAGCGGGCACTGTTTTGTTGTAATATTTGCTCTGGTTTACTACTGGAAAAAGTAAATTGCACCGCAGAAATCATCACGCCAACCAAGACAATAACTAACATCACTTCTATTAAGGTAAAACCTTGCTGCGAACAATGTCTTGGTTTGGCTGTACAATCAGTATTAAGTTGCATAATGAACAAATAATCAATCAGTAAAGATTATTGAAAATCGCCTAAGTTCCAGTTCCCAATATCATCATCGGTTCCAGGTTCGCCATCAGGCCCCATAGAAAATATATCCATGCTGCCATGCTCTCCTGGGTTTAATAATTGATACTCGCTGCCCCATGGGTCGTTAGGTAAACGTTTTACATAACCACCCTCAGGAAAACGGCGGGGTGCTGGTTCAATATCGGTTTCAGTCACTAAAGCTTCAAGCCCTTGTTCGGTAGTTGGATATTTGTAATTGTCCATTTTATACATGCTTAAAGAGGTTTCTAAAGCATTAATATCTGAAACCGCCTTTTGCATATTTGCTCGTTCTTGACTGCCCATTAAGTTTGGTACCACCATACTGGCTAAAATTCCTAAAATAACAATAACGACCATCATTTCTAATAAGGTAAAACCACGAACATTTTTCACTGCTTTCATTTCTAACTTCCTATTAACGTATTTAACTGAAGAATTGGCTGTAGAATAGCCATAACGATAAATAATACAATACCAGCCATAACCACCATCAGCGCAGGTTCAAAGGCTTTTAATGAGATATTGACTATCGCTTCAAAATCTCGATCTTGGTTGTCTGCTGCACGACCTAACATATGTTCAAGCTGACCACTTTTTTCACCACTAGCAATCATATGTAACATCATAGGTGGGAACAATTTGGTTTGCTCTAATGACACCCGTAAGCTTGCCCCCTCTCTGACTTTATCAGCTGCTTCTTTGACACTTTGCTTAATATATAAATTATCAAGCACTTCTCCTGAGATTTTCATACTCTCTAAAAGAGGAACGGCACTGGCAGTTAAAATACTCAATGTCCGTGCAAATCTAGCAGTATTAACACTTTTTGCTACCTTACCAATTCCCGGTAGGCTAAGAAAGCGCCGATGATAAGCAAATCTAAAACGCTCTTTTTTCAATAGCTGTGACCAAAGTAACATCAGCGCAGCAAAAATTAACACGATAGCTAAACCATATTCACGTAAAAAATCACTACTCGCGATCAAGAACTGAGTCGTGCCAGGTAAGTTAGCGCCCATATGCTCGAATTGTCCAACAATTTTTGGTACAACCGCGGTCAACAAAATAGTAATAACGCCAGTAGCGACAACTGTCATGATTATCGGATAAACCAAGGCCTGTATAAGCTGTGATCTAAGTTGCTCTCGTTGTTCAGTATAATCGGCGAGCCGATCCAGTACTTTATCAAGATGTCCTGATTTTTCGCCCGCCGCTACCATGGCACGAAATAAGCGATTAAACACTTGTGGGAACTCTGCCATGCTTTCAGCTAAGCCATAACCTTCGGTAACTTTAGTACGCACCGCCATGACCATACTTTTTAAGCTATTTTTATCACACTGCTCACCAACGGCCATTAATGATTCTTCAATTGGCAAACCCGATTCAACTAAGGTAGAAAGTTGTCGGGTAATTAATGCCAACTCTGATGCTGATATTTTCTTAACACCAGAAAATAATGACTTTTTATTTTTTTGTTTGTTTTTTTGTAAGCATGGCCTTACTTCAATCGGCATTAAGCCTTGTTCACGTAATAAATTACGCACATGCCTAGGAGTATCACCTTCGATAACTCCTTTCTTGTTTTTTCCTCGGCTGTCTACCGCCTGATAATCGAATGCTGCCATAATTTACAATTTAATCTTTACCTAGTTTGAGGAACTGCTAGCTTGTTATTATAACGTTCAAAACAGCCTTCTCAACAAAGCTAAGTCGAGCTAAAACTCGATAACCTTAGCTAATTAATCTTCACGGGTTACACGTAATACTTCTTCAATGGTAGTCTCACCGCGCATTACTTTATCAAAGCCATCGCGACGAATGCTCGGCGTTGATTTACGAATGAATTTCTCAATAACTTGCTCACCTTTACCGTTATGGATCAGTTCGCGTACTTTATCATCTACGACAATGAGCTCATGAATACCGGTTCGACCTCGATAACCTTTAAAATTACACTCATCACAGCCCACCGCTCTAAAAATAGGCGCGGTATCATCATCGTTAAGTTGTAACAATTTCCGCTCTTCTGCAGACGTAGGGCAACACTCTCGACAATGTGGGCATAAGGTGCGCACTAAACGCTGTGCCAGTACACCCAATAAACTTGAAGACAATAAAAAAGGTTCGACGCCCATATCTTCCATACGAGTTATAGCACCAGCTGCCGTATTCGTATGCAATGTCGATAGAACTAAATGGCCGGTCAAACTGGCTTGCACGCCAATTTGCGCGGTTTCTAAATCACGGATTTCACCCACCATCACCACATCAGGATCTTGACGTAGTATGGCGCGTAACCCCCGAGCAAAGGTCATATCTACTTTAGTGTTAACTTGTGTTTGACCAATACCTTCAATGGCATACTCAATCGGGTCTTCAACGGTCAATATATTACGCTCTGTGCTATCAATTTGACTTAAGCCAGCATACAAAGTGGTACTTTTACCTGAGCCTGTAGGTCCGGTGACCAGTATAATGCCATGCGGCTTTTCAATTAACTCAGAAAAACGTGCTCGGTTACCATCCGTCATGCCTAAATCTTTTAAGTCTAAACGCGTTGAGTTTTTATCAAGTAAGCGTAAAACGACTCGCTCACCATGACCAGTTGGCATAGTTGAAACACGTACATCAACAGCTCGGCCGGCTATTCTCAGAGAAATACGACCATCTTGAGGAATGCGTTTTTCAGCAATATCAAGTTTGGCCATAACCTTAATGCGTGAAACCAACAACGAAGCTAATTTACGATTAGGCTTGAGCACCTCTCGTAAAACACCATCAACTCGAAAGCGAATTTGTAGTGCTTGCTCAAAGGTTTCGATGTGAATATCGGAAGCATTTTCTTTAATCGCTTCACTCAACATGGCATTGATTAACTTAATAATCGGTGCATCATCTTCGTTTTCTAATAAATCTTCTGTTTCGGTCATTTCATCGGCAAGGGAGTATAAATCTACTTCGTTGCCGATATCTTCCATCATTTGTTGCGCTTCTGAAGAGTCACGTTGATAGGTAATAGTCAGTAACTGTTCAAACTCTTCGGGACTTTTTACACTAAGGGTGAAAGGGGTTTTCAATACTCGACGCACTTCCAATAAAATATTGGCGTTTAGGCTGTCGATACACACTAAACGTAATGCACCATTATCATTTTCTACCAACACGCTATGACGCTTAGCAAAACCAAAAGGAAGGCGAAAGCGAATTCCGTTATCAGTTAAAATATCGCTTTCAGCTAACATTAATGACTCATCATCTATGATAGCTGTTTCACTTGCAGCAACAAACGCTTGTGTTTGTGGGTCAATATCACTCATGGCTATTCGTTTTCATCCGAAGATTTGCTTTCATCACGTTTTTGCATGTATTCATCAAATGATGGCGGTAATGACAATTCGTCATTCCATTTTGGTAAAATAGGTAGTTTTTCTTCTGACATTAACTCTAGGCCAACTGCTTTCTTTTCAATTTCTAGTGCACGAATATAATTGTATTTTTCTTTACTGATATCATTCATCAGCTTGCCGTCACGGACAATAGTCGGTCGTAAAAACACCATCAAGTTACGCTTACGTTTAGTATTACTGGTAGATTTGAATAGATGCCCAATAAAAGGAATATCACCAAGTAAAGGTACTTTTTGCACACTTTCTTGTACGTCTTCATCAATCAAACCACCTAAAATAACCGTCGCGCCATCATCAGCCATCACGGTGGTTTTAATTTCACGTTTATTAATAGAGATATCAACACCGGTGGCGCCGCTTACTGAAGAAACTTCTTGCTCGATAGTTAACTGCACACCGCTGCCTTCATTGATTTGCGGTGTTACTTTTAACTTAATACCAATTTCTTGACGTTCAACCGTTTGGAATGGATTACTATTATTGGTTCCTGTTGCAGAACCCGTGATAATAGGCACTTCTTGACCGACAATAAAGTAAGCTTCTTCATTGTCCAACGTGGTAATACTTGGTGTAGAGAGTAAGTTGGAATTAGTATCAGAACTTACGGCTTGAATGATTGCCCCCCAATCGTTCTTCACAATACCAAACAATGTTCCACTCACTGAGCCTAAAACTTGAGCAGCCAAGCTATAATCGCCTTCAGTATCATTCTTTCTGTAGCCTGCTGTAATTAGTTCCCCTGTATCTGCAGCCCTAACTTCCGGTACCCACTCACCTTGTGTTGATTTAGCCGCTTCAGCTGCTGCTGCAATCGAACTTATTGGAGTAACACCATTGGTAAATTGCGACATAGCTCCTGACTCGTGATACCACTGTACACCTAAGTTAACACCGTCACCTTCAAATACTTCTACAATAATCGCTTCAATAAGTACTTGGGCACGGCGGATATCCAGCTGGCGAATCACCGCTTCAAGTGAGCGCAGCATATCAGGTTGGGCCGTAATAACTAAGGTATTGGTGTCCTCATGAGCATCAATACTGACATTACGGCTTTGGTTTTTTCTCGACGAGGTAGTAGCAGCACCGGCAGAATCAGCTTCAATAGATTCACTAACACCTTGTAGTACTTTTACCATGTCTTCTGATTTTGCATATTTCAGATGATAAACACGGGTATTACCGTTAGTTTCTAACTCACTATCTAATCGTGAAACTAAGCGAGCAACACGTTCGCGAGCTTTTACTTCGCCACTAACAATAACGCTATTAGTACGTTCGTCAGCAACAATTTTAGGGATAAGAAACGTTGGCGTACCTGAAGCTTTACCTTGGCTAGATTTATTCATCGCTTCAATAATACGGACCATTTCGCCCGCAGAAGCATATTGCAGGCTAATAATTTGTACATCTTGATCGCCTGCTTTATCAACACGCTCAATAATTTGTACCAAGCGATTTACCACCGCAGCAGTACCCGTTAGCATAATAACGTTAGCCGGATCATAGTTAACTACATTACCGCCGCCAGCTTGATCTGATAATTGACGTAACAACGGGGTTAGTTCACGTACGGTGACATTTTTAACCTCTACAACACGGGTAACCATTTCATCACCGGCACCAGGATTTTCGTTTCCTACCACGGGAATTGAAGAGGTTTTGGCATCTTTATTACGAATGATCTTGACGACATTATTTTCCATTTCAACAGCGGAAAAACCGTAAACTTCTAAGACATTAAGAAAGAATTGATAATATTGCTTTTCAGTCAGTAGATCATAACTGCGGACATTAACTTTGCCACGTACGTTGGGATCGACGATCATGGTCTTTTTTAAATTTTTACCGACGATGTTAATAAATTCTGCAATTTCTGTGCCTTTGAAATTGGGTGAGTATTCGGCGGCATTAATATTGGTAGAGAGTAAAACACTATTAAGTAAAACTGCTGTAACAACCCCGGTAAGGCTACGCTTATACCAAGGTGCGCTTAATAATTTGCGCATGTATTCTTCCTTTTATTCTAATTATCTATACTGAAAAGTATTTCTGTCATGTCACCATTACGATCAAGTAACAATGAAACATCGTGTTGTTCTTTTAAAGATTTTAGCGCTTGAGCTGCTTCTATTGGTGCGGTTAAATCAAAACCATTCATTTGTATTGCAACATCACCGGTCTTAAGACCTGCGTTTTGGAAAAAAGTTGGATCTTTTCCTGGCATTATTCGATAACCGGAAATTTTGCCATTCTCTCGCTTTGGAGAAATTTTTAAATAGTCGGTAATTTTACCTGGGTCGCGATTCAATTCTTGTTGCAGTGACTTGGTTGCTTTGGTTAACGCTTTATTATTTCGTTGATCAACAATGTTTGGTGACGATAATTTGTCACGAGATACTTTGCTTGGTTGTGGTTGAGATCTTTGGCTATTTGTTATTACTGGCTTTACATTTTTATCGAAAACCAAGCCTTCAAACATTAAGGTTTCTAAACGCCCTGATACTTTTAACAACACACGATCGTTATAAACATCCTCTAACACCGCCCGAGTACCTTTAATGTTTTCACCGATACTGTAGGTCTCTTGTTTACCTGAACTCTCAATAATAGCTCCAGCAGTTGCCTTGTCGTTACTGGCAACAACACCAGTTAAGGTTAGCTTTAAACGCGTTTCAGGAGCATCCTCAATAACAAGCTCTGCGACTTTTTCGACTTTATTTTGCGAAAAAACACCAAAAAGATTAAGTGATTTAACGGCTTGCACGCTAACTTGCTTTTGCGGTGTCATTGAAGCCGAGGATGAAGTTGACAGTTCCACACCAGCATTATAACTAGATTCAGATAGCCCTAACCAAGTTAATTGGGCAAATAAATAGGCAATATAGCTCAGTAACAATAAAATAATTACCTGAGTAATTTTTCGTTGAGGAAGCTTAGGTAACTGTTCAAGCGTGCTTGATAGATTATTCGATAAGAGCATTTTTTATAATTTTGTTATTATCTGGAAATTTCAATTCTCTTTGATGATACTTGACCTAACGCTCGGCAACAAGACGTCATATTATTTTTTACTAAAAATTAGTTAACAAAATGTAAACTAATGCAATCTGGCTAGCGTAAACATTGCCGTTATGTTAACTTTCGGCAATTTTAAAAGCGCCTCTATAGAGTATAAACATTACAATGGCTAAACCTAACGTTAATGATACTGAAATCAATCAATCTACCCGCTTAGACAAATGGCTGTGGGCTGCTCGATTTTATAAAACACGGGCAATTGCAAAACAAATGATCGATGGCGGCAAAGTATTTTATAATGGTCAGCGCAGCAAGTCTGGTAAAGCAGTTGCTATAGGTGACCGCATAACCATTAGGCAAGGTTTTGAAGAAAAACAAGTCACGGTTATCGCCTTAGCTGATAGGCGTAGAGATGCCACTTTTGCGCAAACGCTTTATCAAGAAACTCAAGCAAGCATTGAAACTCGTGAAAAAAACAGCTTAGCTCGTCAACAGGGTATTTTATTAAGCCCCGCCAGTGACAGCAAACCCGATAAGAAACAACGCCGACAAATTCGGCATTTAAAAGAAAGGATATAAATAGTGACAATGCAAACTGATATCTTAAATCGATACTTATTTGATAACTTACATGCGAGAGGTGAATTGGTTAACTTAAGCCAAACCTTTCAGGAAATTGTTGCTCCGCACAACTATCCTTCAGGCGTAAAAAACTTATTAGGTGAGTTAGTTGCTGCAACTTGTTTACTGACTGCGACATTAAAGTTTGAAGGGGAGATTGCCGTTCAACTACAAGGTGATGGTCCTATAGGTTACATGGCTGTTAATGGTAATAACTTGCAAGAAATGCGTGGCATTGCGCGTATGACCAGTGAAACCGATGCAACAAGCCTCCAAGATTTAATTGGCAAAGGTAATATGGTTATTACTATTCGTCCAAAAAATGGTGAACCTTATCAAGGTGTTGTTGCTCTTGAAGAAGAAACTTTAGCTCAATGTTTAGCACATTACTTTGAAGTTTCAGAGCAAATTCCAACAAAAATCTGGCTGTTTACTGACGAAAATACATCACAAGTAGCAGGAACATTAATTCAGTTATTACCGGATGCCGGTGATAAGGCACAACAACAAGCAGATTTTGAACATTTATGCCAATTAACAAATACCATTAAATCAGATGAAATATTCTCTGTTGACAGCCAAGAATTACTATACAGATTATATCATCAAGAAGAGGTTAGACTATTTGAGCCACAAGCTATTAGCTATAAATGCAGCTGTTCAGAGGAAAAATGTTTAAATGCAATTTCTCAAATTGAACCGAGCGAACTTGACAATATTATCGTCGAACAAGGTAGTGTGTCGATGACTTGTGACTATTGCCTGACCACCTATCAATTTATGCGGCCTCAACTCGAGCAATTTATCAACGATAACAAACATTAATTAGAACTTAAAACCTTGGCTTGAAGATAACACTTCAAGTCAATGCTCATGTTACATTTCCGCATTAACTCACCATCATTTTTTTAATCATTCATACAATTGGCTTATAAAATGTCAAATTGTCAGCAACGATCATCATCACAGCTCTAAAAGTTTGCTCTAAACAGCTAAAGTTAAAAAAATAAAAAATCACCTCCTGTAAATACTATTTTCCACTTTTGAAAGCAGAACACAATATTCAAGCAAAAGTTCGCTAACATTGTATTTACATTATATTTACATGTGCTATGTTTAGGCGTCGCATTATTGCGATTTTTTGAATTACTCTCAAATTCTAATGCATTTAAGAATCAATATATACTAGCTGGTAAGATGATATTTAAAATTATAAATCAGCAAAAAAATAATAAAGTGCGCACTAATAGCGCAAAGGAGATTATCAGTGAGAAATAAAGTCGCAATAGCCGTGTCAGCGGCATTCGTTTCGGTGACTGTCAATTCAGTTGCTGCAATGAATTCAGCATCACATATAGATAGAAGTGCTATAAACAAGGTAAATGGCAGCCCTGAAGTTTCAGTAGTAAAAGATATTTCGACAGGAAAAATAAAAAAATCTATTTCAGAAACTCATGACTACTTTATAGTCCAGTTAGAGGACGAACCTTTAGCTACCTATGCTGGTGGAGTTACCGACATCACTGCAACTGCCATTTCTGCTTCTGATAAAAAAAGGCTAGATACACATTCTAAAGCAGCTAAAAAATATAAGAGCTATTTGGAAGAGAAGCAAAGTAGCTTTATTAACTCTCTTAAAAACAAATTACCAAATGCCACAATTTTTAAACAATTTAATACCGTGTACAATGGCGTAGTTATTTATATCGAAAAGCAAAAAGCCAATGAATTAAAAACACTTCACGGTGTAAAATCTGTACATCCACAACGCATGTATCATGAGTCTATGGATAGGTCACATGACATTATTGATACAGCTACAGCGTGGGAATCAATGGGCGGCAGAGGTACAGCAGGTGCCGGAGTTAAAGTTGCAATCATCGATGGCGGTATTCGTCCTGAAAACCCACTATTTTCTGGAGAAAATTTCACCGCTCCAACCGATTTACCAGACGCAGTTCAAACCGACTACTGTCATACTATCGACACTGATTTTTGTAATAACAAATTAATTGTTGCTCGTTATTCAGCGCCAACATTTGCTATTACCGACGGAGAGCACAATAGCCCTCTAGCATATGGCGGTCATGGTGTTCATGTCGCAGGTACTGCTGTTGGTAATGAAATTGATATTGAATATAGAGGCCACGATTTAACTATTTCAGGTGTTGCTCCTGGTGCATACTTGATGGTTTATAAAGGCCTTTTCGATGGCAGTGGTTCTAACATCATGCTATTGGAAGCTTTCGAACATGCGGTTAACGATGGCGCGGACGTCATCAATAATTCATGGGGTGGTGGCGCTGGCGCGGACCCTGCGACTAGTCCATATAATCAAGCATTTAAAAATGCAGAAGCTGCCGGTGTTGTGGTAGTTAATGCTGCTGGTAACGACGGTCCTGGCGACCAAACAATCGGTTGTCCTAGCTGTGTGGAATCTGGTCTTTCAGTAGCAAACACGACGCATGGACGATTTTTTGCTAATACGGTCGACGGCAACGGTGAAAGCCACATGGCTATCGACTCAACACAACCTGCGCTGACAGAAAATGTAGTTTTACCTCTGGTGGCTTCTATTAATGTTGAAGCAGAGAACTTTGAAGGTTGTGATCCGTTCACTGATGAAACAGTGTTTGCAGGTAGCATTGCTTTAATCTCACGTGGTTCATGTGCATTCACTGATAAAGCTGTAAACGCAGCTGCCGCTGGCGCAGAAGGCATTGTTGTATATAACAACCTTCCTGCAGCACCATTCCCAATGGCTATCGATACCGTACTACCTGCATTAATGGTATCACAAGCTGCCGGTGAAGCATTAATCGAGGCATCTACAGTTGAAGGCTTTGAAGTAACACTTAATGCAAGCGTTAGCCGAGTTGTTGTTAACGAGTTCGCTGATAATGTGGCAGAAGGTAGCTCACGTGGACCAAATGGTGATGCGAACATATTAAAACCAGATATTGCCGCGCCAGGAACGAATATTTTATCTGGCGCTTCTCCTGACACCAGCGATGGTGAACATTTCATGGTGATCTCCGGTACCAGTATGGCATCACCTCATGTAGCAGGCGCTGCAGCACTTGTATTAGCAAAACACCCTGAATGGACTGCAACACAAGTACAAACAGCACTTACATCAACAAGTGTTCAAGAAGGACTTGTCGATGATGACGCCGTATCGCCAACAACACCTTTTGATATTGGTGCGGGTCGATTAAATGTACCAGCAGCAATAGATGCAATGTTAACGTTTAACAAACCATCTATGGCAACAGCTGCTTGTATTGGTTCATGTTCATTTGAACGTAGCTTAACCAATATGACTGATGCAGAAGGTGAATGGACTGCGACTGTTAGTTTATCTGATGAAATGGCAACAGCATCTTTATCGGCAGACAGCATAACGTTAGGAGCGCATAGCTCTGCTACAGACACGAGTTCATTTACATTAAACATTGATACTTCATTTGCAGAACCTGCAACTTGGGTAATGGGACAGTTGAAGTGGACACACAGTTCAGGTAAATCAGCAGTTATGCCTATCGCTGTTTTTGCTAATGAATCATCTGACAACACTGTATTAAGCAATGCTATCGTTGGAGAGCCATCAAAAGTAGGTCCTATTGATATTCGCACAGCTATAGCTAACAAAACATTTACTGACGAAATCAGTGTTGCTGTTGATTTTACCAACGCAACTTTAGTTGAAGACAGTGGTACTGCTGTTGTCACCAAAGGTGCTGAAATTTCTTTGGCTGTAGATGAAACCACAGGTAAGCTAACTTGGAAAGGCACTCTAGATACGTCTGACTTAGTAGTTGCACAAAGTACTATATTTGGTGACCCGTTAGACAACTTTTGGGACTTAAATGTAGTAGCTGGCTTAGGAGTACCTGTTACAACAGTAGACTGTTCTGCTCAATGTGATGATGCTTCAATAGAACTAAACTATAACTTTTCGTATATGAATAAAGATTATACAAGTTTAACTGTATCTTCGAATGGTTTTATTACAGCAGGTAGTGGTGCTAACTCAGCAGTTAACCAGTCATTGCCAAGCAGTATCGCTCCAAATAATATCCTTGCACCGTACTGGGCTGATTTTGATTTAGATGGCACTGACGCTAATGATCCTGGTGCAGGCAACATGATGTACGCTAGATTTAATGTGGGTGTTAATGTACTCGTGGTTCAATGGGATAAAGTAGCGGTATATGATGAAGACCCAACTAAAACTTATACTTTCCAAGTATGGATTATTGAAGGAAGTGATGAGATTTACTTTACTTATGGTGATTTAGCGGAGACGCCGACTAACCTTACTATTGGTGCGGAGAACATTACGGGTGATACAGGCTTTAACTATCATTATAACGGTACAGGTAATGCCGACTTCTCTACTTTTGATACCCTTCAAGTAAGTGCAACTATCGGCGGAACGGTTGATTTTGATTACAAAGTTGAACATAACGACAGCAGTAATTTAGCACTTGTTGATACCGCAGATGCAATTGAAGAAAAAACAGTTGTAATCGACGTGTTAGCGAATGATCCTGCTGTTGCTAAAATCATTGCAAAATCTGAATTAATCTCAGGTGAGCAATCGCTCAAGGCATCAAAACTACTTACTGTTGGATTGGCATTAGATAACAGCTCGTTATCAGTGACGACTCAACCGGCTAATGGTACAGCAACCGTCGAGTCAGACGGAACAATTTCGTATTTACCTAACGTCGATTTCTTTGGTAGTGATACCTTTGAATATACAGTAGCAGATACTACTGGCGTTGTATCAGATGCAACTTCGGTTACAGTAGCCGTAGAAAATGTGAATGATGCTCCTACGCTATCGGCAAACCACATTACAGCGCAAGAAAAAGATACTGTAAACTTAGCGGTTACGGCAATAGATGTTGATGGTGATGACTTAACTTATAACTGGACACAATTAAGTGGTCCAGCAGTTAGCTTTGATGCTAACGCAACGTCTCCAAGCTTTACTGCTCCTAAAGTATCATTAGATGAAAGAATGTCATTTCAAGTAGTTGTAAATGATGGCTCTGTCGATAGTAGTCCAGCTATTGTCACAGCAACCATTGTTAACAAGAAAGAAAGTGGTTCATTCGGTTGGTTAATGTTACTACTTACACCTATGTTATTTACTCGCCGTAAAAAAGCGTAATATTATAATGTAGATTGTTAGTAAAAAAGCTATCAACGTAAAAGCCATCAACATTATGTTGATGGCTTTTTTATTGCTTGTTCAACAACAATATCGTGAGATATTGTTTCATTCGATAAATGCCAGTGCCTACTCTTTGCCTTTATCATCAGGCAATCAACCTCATTAAATTACTGAACTGAGCTAGCAGCTCGGTGTAAATATATAACTCCATCACTGTATCAAAAGCGTGAGAGCTAACCCTTTTAACCTAGCGCTTGAGTATTGCTGAGAAAGCAACTTTTCAACTTCTAAGCAAATACCTTTAAGCACTTCATCAACTTTTGAGCCGAAGATTACTGTTCTATATTTGGCTGGGAAAACCAAGTAATACATCAGTATCGTGACATTATGTCTTTCATGTATATATTCGCTCATGCAGCCATTGTACGCCGCAAGCGGTGAGGAATTAAACCCGAAGAAGATTAAACTTAGATTACTGCTAGCTCTTGAGTATGCCAACCAGCGCTATTCATCACCACAACCGCATGTCTACCCTTTGGCGTGGCTTTTGATACTTGCTGAAGGTGGAGCTTCATAACTTCTTTATTAACAACCGGACTTATCAAAGCTTCTGTTGCTCTACTTGATGGGTAAATAGCCCCAAACAAATAAGCATATTCAAACTGTTGTTGCTGAACCACTCGTGGTCTCGTGCCTTTTCTTGCCCAAACACGCGTGGTGGTATTTTGTTGGCCAAAGCGTGCTTTATCTTGAAACCAAACATCTACATTTTCCAAGCGGATTTGCCACGGAATGTTAAGGATCGTTTCCATCAGGAAGCTTTTTAAAAACATCTTGTGCTTCTTGTGATTGCTTTGGATGTTTGGATGCTTGGATGTTTGGATGTTTGGATGTTTGGAGCGACAGGTTATCCATGAAAAATTCAATTCTCGTAATAACCGGTAAATATTAGATATTTCATACTCAATGCTAAAGTGTTCAGCGATATAATTTTGAATGTCTACGCCTTGTAAACGGCCACCTTTATTGAGTTCACTGTAGGCTTCAATATAATCACTGAGTGCTTTTTTCTGTTGCAAAGTTAGTCCAGAAGGGCGGCCAGTTCGGCGGGCATCATTTAATCCTTCTAGGCCATGATTTAAAAATAAGCTAACCCATTTATTAATACTGGTTCGACTTATTTTAAGTGCATCGGCAATAGCGGTTCTAGACTGGCCCTCTTTAAAATGTGCTAATGCTAAATAACGCATTTTCTTTCTTGCATTGGTTTCTTTTCTCGCTAAAGCGATAAAATCAATTTCTGTTAACACGGTAAGCTACGATTGAAAAAATAACAATGTATTAGATCATATATTTAATCCGTTTGGTATTACTTAATGAAGCTATCAACATCATGGATGCTGAGCATATAATACGGGTCTTAGCAAAAGTATATTGCTAAGGAACAAGAAAGCCTTCAATCCAAATAATAACAAGCTTGAACTAAGCCTGTAAGCTACTTGTCATAACTAGACCGGCAATTTATCAACAAGCACAAAGGGAAAAAGTACGTAGCTATGAGTTAGCCACAGTCAGAGAGTTAAACACGTCGTTCTATGCCACATTGAGATGAAGAATGTTGTATTTTTTACTAAGGAAAAAGAATAACGCTAGCCTATTTTAAGCAATACCGCAGTATATAAAGCAGAACTGCTCACTCAGCCCTGCTTTATATAAGTATCTAGCGTGATATCTTAAAAGTGAATAGTGGTACCGACAAATACACCATCAAACTCAATATCGGTATATAAATCATTTAAGTCTTCTAATTCTAACTTAACCGCGCGGTAGCCTAAGTTAATATTCATATCAACAGCCAGGTTATCAATCAGTTCATAGCTCACACCTACTTCATAGTCATAAAGTGTATGATCGTCAAAAGATAAAAAGTTACCTTGTGCGTAAAGATTTAACCCTGTAAGTGGTAAACCAACATTAGTTGCTACATATAACATAGGCACAATATCTGTCACAGCGATACTAGCCGACTGTGTGGTAGTTCCAGAGCCTGTAGTAATCTGTGTTGCTAAAGTCACATCACCATCAAAATCACGCGCGGTTAAACCAAAGTCGAATGACAATAAATCATTATCAAATAACTCATAATATAAAGTGTAATCAACATAACTGACATTGAAGTCAGCACTAACTTGAGCATCGTCACGGAAAGTTTCATCGTCAAATTCGAAATCAGCTGCTAGTGTTGTTACACCATCAGTTTCTAATGATGTTGAAGCTATGCGTAAATTTGGAATAAAGGGTAATGGGTGCTCAAAAGCAACAAAAAAACTATTTTGTTTTTCATCAACCAAATTAAAATCTATTTGTGAACGACCATCTCCAAATGTACCAGAGGCCTGGTTGTCCCATAGTTGACCACCTAGATAGATACCTAAAGCATCTGCTTGAACATTTGTTGATAAAATCGAGGCGAGCGTTACTGCTAGCGCTATTTTTTTCATGTTATTACCCTTGACTTAATAAGTCGTTTAAATCGATCAGTGCGGCATTTGCACGTGAAATATAATTAGCCATTACTAATGAGTGGTTCGCAAGCATGCCAAAGCCATTGCCATTTAAAACCATCGGGCTCCAGATTGACTCTTGACTTGCTTCCAATTCACGAATAATTTGTTGCACACTAACTTTAGCATTTTTCTTTTCTAACACATCATTAAAATCTATTTCAATGGCCTTTAAAAAGTGTAATAAAGCCCAACAAGCGCCACGCGCTTCATAAAATTCGTTATCAATAGCCCACCAGCTTGTTTTCAACTGCATGCTCGAAACACTTGAGGTTGATTGTTGTGCGACACTATCGCCAGCAAGATCAACATTGAGTTGCTCACGGCCAACACTTGCACTTAGGCGTTGAGAATAACTACCTAAACGTTTTGTCGCTTCTTGGATCCAAGCACGTAAATTATCAGAACGTGCGTAAAATTGAGCTGATTGATTATTAACCTCTGTTAACGCGCTTCTATAGGCATATAACTCATTAATTGCTTTTTGATACTCTCCTTCAGCACTAGGAATTGCCCAACTGGTATGATCAATATTAAATTGTGGTTGCGCTACCTTTAAATTTTTATTTTCTGCTGACTGAGACTGTGAGCGACTAAATTCTTGACGCATCACCAATGACATATCTCTGATCATCTCTAATGCGCCAAACTCCCAAGCCGGAATATTATCTAAAAATACCGATGGTGGAATGGCGTCATTAGCTAAGTAACCACCAGGTTTATTCAATAGCGTTTCGGTTACACGAATTAATGCCGTGGTGGTGGTGTAGCCAACAACAGGTGCTACATTTTCTGCTGCTGCGGCTTTGGTAACTTCAGCTCGAATATCAAACTGTGCAGGCTCAAAACTCCAATAGACACCGAGTAAATACAGCGCCATAAATAGCGCTAAAACCCCTGAAATAATAGCTTTTGTTGAAATATTAACACTCATAACAAACTCCTAATGGTGGTGGTGCTTCTTCTGCTTAAGACCCTTAATAATATAATTCACATCGATGTTAGGTTGATCATCAAAGTGCAACGTTATGATAATGTTTTCTTTAGCTTTTAACGGCTGTTTCAAATCAAAAATCATCAAATGAAAACCTGATGGCTGAAATAGCATGCTATCTTTTGCTGAAATGTCGACGTGATCACGTTGACGCATACGCATTAAACCATTGGCCATCGTATGTTCATGAATTTCAATCCGATCACTTACCGTACTTGATGCCGAAATCAACCGAAGATCTTTTGCAGATAAATTACTGATAGTCATATAAGCTGAAGAAATGGACGTGCCTGGAATGCTTTCTCTTGCAAAGCTGTTTTCAATGAGTACTTCAGTATTCTGTCCGCTAAATACTGTGCCTGCGAAAGCACTATTTACGAATAAAAACAGTAAAATTAATACTAAAAATATATTCCTCATAAGCCGCTATACATCCTTTTTACTTATATCATGATTCATCATCACCATTGTAACTAAGCTTGAGCAAAATGGATAACTTAATTATGAAAAATCAATTCAATAGCTCACTATTTATTGTTATTTACCTATGCAAAAAAGTAGCCTTATACTACATTTTTTTGAACAATAGTAATTATTTGTAATGTTAAAAATAATCAATAAATTTTCCATTTCAAGTGAATTTACACTGTGAAGGTAGAGCTTTTTAAGATCTTAAAATTATGATGGGTTTAATATCGAACATTAATAACGCTTTATGACTAGCATAAATAAAGGCAAATTGAAGATAACAATTCAACACTTAGTTAAACAGATAAAAATGATAAAGCAATAGAGTTGTGCGACTCTATGCAAATAAATTTTAAAACCATAAGATTAAAAACGCAGAAGGTAATACTTATTACATTCTGCGCAGTCCCACTGAGATATAATAATAGCTATAGCTCAATAATAATCAAAAGCGGCAAATTAGCCGGTAAGTTTCTTTAATTTTTTCTTTAACTTTTTAACTTTACCTTCTAAATCTTCATCTTCGCTAATATCAATTTTGGCAATAGCTTCGTGAGCTTTAACTTGCTCTTTTTGTTGCAAGTATAGCTGTGCTAAACGGTAATTCACCCAAGGTTGATATTGTTTAGCGGCCAATGGTAGCGCTTGAATCAAGGCTTCAATACCCTGCTCAACTTCCACGCCAGATTCTACAGAAACCTTACCTTGTTGGTACAGTGCTTCAGCTCTATTTTCATCATCTTGTGCATATTTAACGGCTAAAACTAAATCAGCTCGTGCTTTGTCCCAAGCTTCGTTTTTTATACTTTGTTGGGCACGTGAAAAATATAAAGTGCCACTCTCAGGATATTGCTCAAAGGCTTCGGTCATAGTTTTATCGGCTAATTTTGGTTGCTCAGTTTGCCAATAAACCGTCGCTATTTGGCTATAGCCTTGCGCAGCATCATAGGTTTGTAATTGTTTAGCATAAACTAATGCTTTATCGGTATCACCGCCAGCAATACTCGGAGCATTCAAATGAAAACCTATCAAAGTATTAAGTGCATCTTGATGATCTGGCTTTAACTCAACAGTTCTTTCCATCGCTTTAATAAAATCTTTAGCATAGCTTAGCTTTGAAAAAATACTGGCTTTTTGTACCATAACCACTGCGCTAACGCCTAAATAATAATTAATATCTACGTTGCTTTCATGTTGTTCTTGCAGTGCTTCAAAGTAATCAAAGGCATCTTCAGTATCGTTATTTTCTAGTAACAATCGCCCTTTCAACACTTGCCCTGGAATAGCATTTTTTTCTTCTGCTGTTAAAGTATTAAAAACTTGTTGTGCTAGCAATACATTATCTTGCTCTAAAGCATTTTGCACCGCTTGAATGTCTGCATAGCTTGCCATGCTGATTGAAGTTAACAAGGTTAACACTACTAATTTTCTTTTCATTTTACGTCCTGTATTTTTATTATAAGAATGACTAATATTGAGCAGTTCTTTTATCTCGTGTTACTAACCAAATAACGCCGGCGACTAAAAATATTGGCCAAAAGACACCAACCAATAGCATTGCTCCGCCACCTAACAACAGCATAGCAACAAAAATCAATGAACCAAAAACACTCATCGCTATTGCTAAGGCAACTAACACAAGTATAACCATCACAAGTGCTGAAATACTAATGGCTTTTAAAGGTTCAATTAATTGCTCACCTACATAAACATCAACGTCAAGTAATTCAATAAAGCTAGTTCCTAGTACATAGGTTAAAAATATTGTTGCGAAAATAGCTAAACATAGTGATTTAAAAAATGACATTTTCTTCCCCTATTTCATTAAACTGATCTTGCGCCAGTTTTACAAATCTTTAACCTAACAACTCTAGCTTCAGGCTTTTGTTGGCATTAACAACGTAGCAACTAAATAAGCAACGCCAGTAGCAACAGGAAACATAAGTAGTGCGACAATAGCGCCAACTCTAACCGCTATACGTGGCAAGTTATAATGCTTGGCAATGCCACCACAAACACCTGATAATTTTTTATGCACCATATCTTTAGTTAAGGTTTTATTGACTGAATACTCACGGTCAAAACTCATAATTTACTCCTCGTGCCTAACATGGCAACTTTTACACATCAATTTGAAAAAAAACAATAGTCCAGCACCGATAAAAAAACTAATTACGGGTGTTATAAACATAAAGCCCGTAATTATCCATGATGAAAGCGCCATGATATATTTGCTCTATCGCCTAGCCGTTTACGACTTTTTTCTTTAGCTGTTCAAGCTCTTTTTCAATATTGTCGTCATTTTCTAACTCACGAAATTGACTAGTTAAATCTTTTGCTGAAGTCATATCATAAGCTTCAACTTCCGCCTCTACCCGATCAATTTTTTGCTGATAACGTTCAAACTTATTAATCGTTTCGTCAATATTATGAATCGCTGCTTTTTCACAAACCTTTAAACGCACTTCTGCTGACTGTTGACGTATTGCATAAGCTTCTTGCTTACGCTTAGCTTCAGTTAATTTATCCTGCAAACGCTGGCTATCTTGCTGAACAGCCGTTAAGTACTCATCAAATTGTGCTAGCTCTTCGTTAAGCTCAGCCAATTTTTGTGTACAACTTTGCTTTTCAATAAGCGCTGACTTAGCTAAGTCTTCACGGCTTTTACTCAAAGCAAGCTCAGCTTTTTCTTGCCAATTAACAACACGACTTTCCATGTCACGAATATTGCGCAGAACAGTTTTCTTTTCTGCAATTTGTTTAGCGGCAGCAGAACGCACTTCAACGAGAGTTTCTTCCATTTCCTGAATGATCAACTTGATCATTTTTTCTGGCTCTTCTGCTTTATCTAACATTGAGTTAATGTTTGCGTTAATAATGTCAGTGAATCTTGAAAACATGCCCATGGTACTTCTCCTATTAATCATCTGCTGTGTGTTGTTTTTTTTGCTTTAACTTATTCTGCGTTGAAATCACGGCCACCTCTTGAGTTTTCACTGTGTTGTAGCGCATTGAAAATCGTTGCAATTCAAGCTTAATTGAATTCGATACCTGCGCAGATAAATCCTGCGCAGCCTTTTCTCCTTGTGCTTGTAGTGTTGCTGCTAAACTCTGTTCTAAAGTGACTTCTTTTGCTGAAGCATTGAAAGTAAATAGCAACGTACAAGATAATAAAACGGTGCTTAAAGCGTACTTATTCGGTAATAGTTTCATTATTAATATCCTTATGTCTGTAGCATGAAGAGTTATTATTAATTCTTCATGCTGGTATCTGACATTACTATTACAAGTGCTGTGCCAACTGATAAAAACTTTTTATATCATTGTTATTGAAGAGTTTTTTAAAATCCCACTATAAATCATCATTTAGAGACATAATATGTCAAGCTATATTTTGGTCAATATAGTCATTGCAATTAGTTAAATTGACCAATATGAAACATTGCTTTCATCAAAGTAATTGATAACCAACAAATCACTGGTAAAAAATAATAAGGGAGTTTATTTTGAAGGAAATTTACAGCTTGTGATTACGGCAAGCGAAAGCTGCCGTAATCTAAAGGATCAACTGTGCTAGTCTTAATAAGGGGGCTTATCAATAGAAGTTTCAACAACAGTATTCGGTAGTGAGCCCCACTCGCTCCACGAGCCATCATAAACTCGTACATCAGTATGACCACTAATATTAGCCGCTAACGCCAGTACACAAGCAGTAACACCTGAGCCACAACTCATGATCATTGCTTGCTGTTTTGGATTAATATTAGCAAAAGTTTGTACTAATTCATTTACAGGTTTAAACAAGCCTTGGTTGAACAAATCGGTATAAGGTAAATTTTTCGCATTAGGCATGTGGCCACTACGCACGCCAGCACGTGGCTCAGCATCAGCACCGATAAAGCGACGATTAGCGCGTGCGTCTATAATAAGCGCTTCTTGCGAGCAAGTATGAGTTTGAACCTCTCGCCAGTGAGCAAAAAAGCCCGCTTGCTCTTGTGCAACAAAATCCCCAGACACAGGGTTTTTATCGTCCACGTTATCAATTGCAGCATCCGCCAGAGGTTTATTCAACGTTAACCAGTAAGGTAAACCACCATCTAATACAGCAATATTTTCATGACCCATAGCCCGAAACATGTACCAAGCTCGCGCCGCAGAAAATAAGCCTAAATCATCATAAACAACAATCTGGCTTTGCTGATTAATGCCTATGGCTCTCGCCGCTAACTCAAAGTGTCCAACTGATGGCATGGTATGCGGTAAATTACTTTTTAGATCAGAAAAGTCTTGGTTTAAATCAAAACGACGGGTATGTGGAATACGAAATTCTGGCCAGCTATGCTTGGGTGTCATCATATTACCTACTGGAGGAATACTGGCATCTAGTATGACAAGATTTTTGTTATCTATAATTGCGTGTAAATCTACACATGAAATTGTTTGTTGAAAACTGCCCATTATCCAGAGCCTCACAGATCAATATAAAGCAAAATTAGCCGAGATACCTCTGAATATACAGTATTGCTCAATACTGTTCAGCTAAATTATATGCAAGTACAACTATAGTAATGATACGAGGTCGGGGTATTTTAATAACTAGGTGTCACGGTAAGCAACAGGCGTTGATGAACTTATGCAACGTAAATCTTCAGCTAGCTGGGTAAGTGCTTTCACCACAAAGCAACCTGATAGCTGAAAAATAATGACCCTTTGATTAATGTTGCGAGGATAACATATCTTTTTTTCGCTCTAAACCTGCCACCACGAATGACGTGGCTAGCATACAAATACCAGGTAACATAAACAGCGTAAATAATATCGTTAAGCTTGGCATCAGCATTATTCCTTTTAAGTCGTTTAACGTACTATTTTTATAGCACCATTAATATAAGTTGTATGAACTCTTACAAAGGTTGTACCAAAAATAAAATAAAAACTAAGGCGTTGTTTATTAAGTAAATTAAGTTTAGTTATATTTTCGAAAATCAATATAGTTTGCCAATAAAATACAGATATAGTTGCGATATGGTGAAATTCACTAATTTATAGTGATTTTTAAATTCCCATCACAAACAGTAGAAAACTGATGATATGTCCGCAAACGACCTCAAGCTGCAGGATCCAGCTGAAATCAGCCTTAGGGGAAGGCTGAGCCCTCCCCTTATTCCTCGTTACATCTTTTTTAAGAGAGTACCATTAACAAAAAATGCACCTTAAGCTTGAATCGCTCAAACGTCCTGAAACACCGATCTTGAGGTGGTATAGCTATATTCCCAATATCGAACAATAAATATCGATATTGGGACTTGAAAAACGTAGAAAGGCAAAAGTAGATGAACTAAATAAAGGAGAAAAAGTTAAATACTAAACTTCATTTAAGTCAGGGTTAAGCTGCAACACTTTATCGAAAGCTTGTTGTAATACTTCACCACCAATGTTTTGACCGTTAGCATTTTCGCTTAAATAACGACGGAATTGTTTGGCGCCGGCTAAGCCATTACACAAACCTAACATATGCCTTGCGACATGCCAGGCTCGACCACCGCTGGCCACATGAGTGTCAATATAATCAACCATCTCATTAAGCACTTCAAGGCGGCTTTTAACGTGACTACCGACCTGCCAAATTTCATTATCAGCTTGAGCTAACATATAAGGATTTTGATAAACTTCTCGGCCGATCATAACACCATCAATATGCTGCATATGCTCGTTCGCCGCAGCAAACGTCGTAATACCACCATTAATCGAAATATCTAATTTCGGAAAGTCTTGTTTGAGTTGATAAACTCTTTGGTAATCGAGAGGCGGAATATCTCTATTTTGCTTTGGACTCAAGCCACTTAACCAAGCTTTGCGGGCATGAATAATGAAATGCTTACAGCCCGCCGCACTAACTGTTGCTAAAAACTGTTGTAAAAACTCATAACTGTCTAAGTCATCAATACCAATACGAGACTTTACTGTCGTAGGAATATTAGTCGCATTTTGCATACTCGCCACACAATCAGCCACCAGTTCAGGCTCAGCCATTAAACAAGCACCAAACTTACCATTTTGTACACGATCTGACGGACAACCGACATTGATATTGATTTCATCATACCCTTGCTGCTCAGCAATTTTTGCACATTCAGTCATGGCATTGACATCACTACCGCCCAACTGCAAAACCAGCGGGTGTTCTTGCTCGTTATAAGCTAAGTAATTGCCTTTACCGTACAAAATGGCGCCCGTAGTCACCATTTCGGTATACAAAACAGTACGTTTGGACATAACGCGATAAAAATAACGGCAATGACGATCAGTCCAATCGAGCATGGGTGCAATGGAAAGTTTGTGAGAAATCATAAAGTTAACAATAAAACCTATAAATTAAAAGCAAGTTCAGCGTTGAAAATAACCACTGTAATATTGCTAAATTATACGGGGTTTATAGACGCTAAACAAAAGAAATAACAGTAAGCGATTAGGCAGATTTTTTTATTTTTCGTTAGCATGCGTAGCACAAATCTTTGCTAGGGTTTGCTCAAAAGCATTATATTCTTTAGCCTCCAAAAGGCCCTTCAACAATTTTGCCAAATTGTTATAAACAGAACTTTGAATGTTCAGGAACAATTTCCGACCTTTTTCAGTTAAAAGTATATGCTGTGCTCTTGCATCATATTGACAAGTGGCGCGATATATTAACTCTCGCTTTTCAAGTTTATTGACCATTAAGCTTGCCGATGATTTTTGTACCTGCATTTCAGCAGCCAATGCTGATAAATGAGTACTATCATCATGCTGCTCACTTTCAGGAGCAACTTCGGCATGCTCGGCAAGATGAACACATAGTAAGTACTCAAATTCACTATAACTCAAACTGCTTTCTTTATTATCAAACGCTTGCACATCCCACGTTCTAGAGATTATTCGTTGAAACTTTATTAGTGAGTTTTCCAAATCCATAGTTAAACAATATCATTTAGTTAGCTTACCTAACAAAATAACATTTCTTCTGTAAAAGTACTAACGATATCCCCCCCCTCACTGCATATATTTGCAAGAAACAACTCCTTACATTTTTCACATAAATAACATCACAAATAAAAATTAGTTTGACTAACTAACTTAAATGACCATAATAGTTAGGCAATCTAACAATGATTAATAAAAATATAACACATATGAATGATAACAAAGATGATCTACTTGCCAGTGCATGGAATGACAAACTTACCGAAGATTACGTTGAGCAGTGGGGAGAGCTTCTACTGCACAAAAAAATTCCTGAATTCTGTAATCTATTGCCATCAGAGATTGTTTTAGATATTGGTTGTGGCAGCGGAGCTGCTGTTAGAGCAATTGCCAGCAGGCTATCAACAGGGCATGTTACAGGCATTGACCCAACAGCTAAAATGCTTGAAATCGCCTCAAAACTCACCGTAAAAGACAGCCATTATCAACGGGTGACATTCTTACTTGCAGGAGCAGAAAAAATACCGTTTGAAAGTGAAAGCTGTGACTTAGTGTTAGCGGTGAATACCCTACATCATTGGGTAAATGTTAACGATGGACTCAATGAAGTATTAAGAATACTAAAGCCATCAGGTCGATTTGTCTCTGTTGATGATCTTTGGCAAGAGTCGATTGAATACGGGCAAGAACAAGCTGACGATAACGAAAAATTTTCATGCAAACATGAACTTAAAACTAGAAATGGCATTGTGAAATTACTGAACAAAAATGGTTTTACAGATATTTCAAATTCGGAGCACCGTGAGCCAGATGCCACGGCATCAATAATCACAGGATATAAAGCTTAATATTAACTGAAGGAAATTAAAAATGAACATGACACTCGCGCTTATGGGACTTTCGATATATATCTTGTTGTGGGAAAAATTACCCGATTGGGGCAACTGGTTTAACTGGATTATTGAAAGATTACCTAGACCACTGGCTTATTTATACCAAGCGTGGCAATGCCCCTACTGCTTTGGCTTTTGGGTTGCATTAGCCCTACATGGTATAACTGGATTACAGACAATCCCTGCATTAGAAACTATGCCTAGCTATATCGGTTTTGGTGGTACTGCCATTGCGTGGATATTAGATGCATTAGCAACGGCAACTTTAATCATGTTAGGGCAACTTTGTTTAAATGCTATTGCAATGCCTGCAATTAAAGGCTATCAAATGACGAAGGAGTTCAAGCAATCTTTTAAAGAAGAGTCAACCGACTCACTTTAAGCATAGAGATGCACCATAGCAATAAAATATTTTGAAGGGTCTCAACAAAGGAGTTTTAAAATGGCATATCTCCAACCGCTGCACCAAAGGTGCACGTTTAATACTGAACGACTATTAATTAAAAGTCTTAATTCCCAATTATTTAATGAAGACAGTAAACGACTATACACACGTAAAGTTTTGGCGTTGTTAACGCCAACAGTGACTAACTCTCTCCCAAGTGAATGGCAAAACATAACAAGCTACGAAGAGGCAAATAATTGGTGGCAACAAAGAATTAAAGAAAGCTGTTTTCTATCCATCCAGCTAAAATCAAACAATGAGGTTATTGGTTTTGTATTTCTTTATGACGATGAGACGAAAAAAAGACAATTGGATTTACATATTGGCTACCTATTAGGTGAGTCTTATTGGGCTAAAGGCTATGGCAGTGAATTGATTAAAGGTCTAGTTAACCTCAGCTCGGGATAAGAATTAATTAAATTGAACTAAGTGCCCGTTCCACGATCCGATCTTTCGACCAAGAAAAAACAGAAAGATAATAAGGAACGGGCATGAATAAACTAGTTGAAATATTCTGTGATGTCGATGATTTTTGTCGCGTATTTATCCCACAATGGGAGAAACAATTAATTGCTGATGGAAGTATCAAGCGAAATCGTCCATGCCGTATGGCTATGAGTGAGATAATCACTATATTAATTGCTTTTCATACATCAAATCATCGCGACTTTAAAAATTATTATAAAGGTTATATTGCTAAGTTTTATCGTTCACATTTCCCTAGCTTATTGAGCTACACTCGATTTTTAGAAGTGATGCCTAAAGCGGTCGTTCCACTTTCTAGCTACTTTTCAATACTTAAAGGTGAGTCTACAGGTATTGAGTTTATTGACTCTACAAGCATAAAAGTATGCCATAACTTAAGAATTCCTAGACATAAAACATTTGACGGTATAGCCGAACGGGGCAAAGGAACAATGGGTTGGTTTTATGGGTTCAAACTACATTTAGTCACTAACTTTAGAGGTGAAATAGTTGAGGCTAAATTAACTACTGGCAATGTTCACGACACAAAGCCCGTATTAGCCTTAGCTAAAAACTTAAAAGGGAAGTTATATGCAGATAAAGGCTATATAAGCAAAAAAATTAACAGTTGGTTTGAAGGAAAAAGGAGTTGATTTGATAACAACCGTGCGCCGTAATATGAAAGCCAAAGCTATGTCGTTATGGGATAGAGCAATGTTATCTAGACGGTTTATTATTGAAACGATAAATGATCAATTGAAGAATATATCTCAAATAGAGCATTCGCGTCATCGTAGCCCTAATAGTTTTATGTTGAATTTACTGGCAGGTTTAGTGGCTTATTGCCTTAAAGAAAATAAGCCAACCCTTAATATTAGTGACGTAGAGAAGAATGCTATGGTTAGGGCTTAACCCGATCTGAGGTTAGTTACTATCTCCACTTTACTGCTTTCTAGTTTCAGTTATTCGGCATTTGCGGGCATTATTAATCTTGGTGCAGCAGCAGGTTATAATGCCTTTATTCATCAAAATTTTTCAGCAACAGGTAGTGATGTTGAAGGGCGCTTAGCAGCAGGTGGTAATGTAGATATCAGCCACTACAGCATAAACATCAAAAATTCACAGCAGTTATATACTGACACGAATCTACTTCCTGCTTTAGTTGTTGGTGGTGATTTAAGCTTTACTAGCGGACGAATAGCCGGCGATGTTTATGTTGGTGGTAATTATACGCCTACAGGATCTGGCACTATCACTAATGGCAGCGTGAATAACATTGGTCTTGCTACGGTTGCTCCAATTGCTCCAATTGCTCCAATTAATTTTGATACTGAGTTTGCTCTTTTACGTGAATTGTCGGCTAGTCTTGGCTTATTAGATGCAAACAGCGTAGCTACCGATAAATGGTCTAGTCAACATTTGCTTGGCGCAGGGAAAAATGATTTAGCAAACGATCTGCATGTGTTCAACTTAGATGCTTCAGATATGTTATTTAGTAATTACTTCCTATCAGAAATTGACCAGAATGATACTGTGATACTTAATATTTCTGGTACCGATATTACGACCAGTACGGGAAACTTTGGCGGTTCTGATGATTCTCTTAAAAATATGTCAGACAATGTCATATTTAATTTTTTTGAAGCTGAAACCTTGAATATTAATGCCGCGTTATATGGTTCAATCTTAGCGCCTAAAGCAGATATTAAGACAGGAAATGGTGTTATTTGGGGACAGGTTATCGCAAATTCTTGGCAGGGTAATGCACAAATAAATGATAATCCATTGGCAAGTAACTCAAGCAACGCCCCGGTTACATCGAATGTTACTGTGCCAGAACCGTCAAGTTTAGCCATTTTGGCATTAGCTTTATTTGCTTTGTTTGTTTTTAGAAGACAACAAACTCAGTAGAATTGGTATAATATTTTTATTCAACTACTTTATTTCATTATCGCAGTTTAATCCAAGCAGTCAGGAAGAAATTTCGTGCTTGGGTTGTTGAGTTAAATACGACGCCATTGCTACATTTTAGCTATCACTATCACTATTATTACTCACAAACTGCGGCTGTAGCCGCATTCTTAGTTGGACTATCATTGATGGTTAGTCATTTGTTGAGTGCGCCGGATTGGTAAACCGCAGCTTGTCAAATAGTTAAAAAATTTGCTGGTACATTAAGCCTAAACAAAATCAGGTACCCGAGCGGGGGCGAACATACGATTGCCCTGTGTGCGGTTGAAGCTTATTGTTTTAGGTTGTCGTGCTAGCCCAGTTCTGATAATGCAAAAAACAGAACTCAAGTGCCTTATCCTGATGATGTTGCGTCAGGATAAGATTTGGGATAAGTATGAGGCGCGTTAGTTTAATTAATTATTTTATAAGTAATTGTTAATTAATGGTTTTAAATTTTTGTCTAGGGTGTGCTTATAGGTAATAAACTCAGTATTGTTCTACAGAAACAACAGGCTGTTAGCTTTCATCTGATTTGCATTAATACAGAATGTTAGATTTAGCAGCTATAATTTTTATCTATGAGAATTATTAATACTTGGTAGCTGATCTTTTCTTTAGCCGAGTAAGTATTATTGTCTACTATTAAATAAGTAAGAAAAAATTGCACATAAAGGGCAATAGTGAAAAATTATGAATAAAATAAATAAAGTATTTTCTAGTGTGCTGGTCTTGCTCTTTTGTGAGTCAATTGCTATCGCATTTTTCTATGGTACATTCGCTGAAGCTTTGGTTATTGGTATACCAGCACTCGTTGTGCCGATATGGATGATGAATACGGCTCCAAATGCGACATTAACCAAACATGCATCAGCATTGTCGGCAATGATATTTGCAGCGCTGCATATCCATCAAATGAATGGCTTAATAGAAGTTCATTTTGAAATTTTTATTCTCATGGCCATATTGATTATTTTCAAGGATTGGAAGTTATTTATTTCTGCCATTACTTTAGTTGCTCTGCATCATACTGCTTTTTACTTTATGCAAGTGGATGGTGTTGGTGTTTATATTTTTGATGAAGACCGTTTGTTATTTTCAACGGTAGTATTACATGCTGCTTACGCCATTGCTGAAGCTATTATTGCCGGTTTTATTGCTAAAACTTTATATGACGATAGTCGGGTAGGTAAAGAGCTTGCGCAAGTGACGCATACCATAATCGAAAATGAAAAGTCACTCGACTTAAAAGTTAGAACTGATGCACGTAGCAATGTGGTATTAGAAGAATTTAATCGGCTTTTAGCCATTTTTGATAACGTAGTTGCTGGTGTTAAAATACAAACCAATGAAGTGAGTATAAACCGAAATAATTTAATGTCAGTCAAGTCTGAGCTTGAAACATCAGCGAATAATCGGCAGCAAGAGACTGAAATAATAGTATCATCAGTTGAAGAAATGGCGGTCACTGTTACCTCAATAGCACAAGACACCACTAAACTTAATGCTCAAATGCAAGCAGCGAGTTCATCTACGCAAACAGCTAACCAATACATTGAAGAAATCAATGTTAAAAATAGTGAGCTTACGGGGACGCTAACAAAAACAAGTGATGAAATAACGGCTTTAGCTAGTTCTAGTGATGTTATTACCAGTGTCTTATCAGAAATAACAAGTATCGCTGATCAGACGAATTTATTAGCCTTAAACGCAGCAATTGAAGCTGCTAGAGCTGGAGAGCAAGGGCGCGGTTTTGCTGTCGTTGCCGATGAAGTCAGAGCATTGGCTAATAGAACAAAGGAAAGTACAGATAAAATCGCCACGACGCTTACTCAACTTATTGGTTACTCTAAATCATCGACACAATTGATGGCGGAATGTCTTGATGCTGTAGAGTTGGTTATTTCAGTGGCAGAAAAAGCAAGTATAGAGGTACTTAACTCAGCACAACTGGTTTCATCATCTAGTGATATAGCACACTCAGTAGCCGCCGCAGTAGAAGAGCAGTCAACAACAACAAATGAAATAGCTCAAAGCACTGAAAAAATGAGTTTATTAGGGCAAGATGATGCGCAAAAAGTTGAAATGTTAGCTGAAGAAGTTAATAAAATATCCGCCGCAATCACCTCATTAGAGACCAGCATTGCCAGCTTCAAATAAAACGGTAACACGGTATCATTATACCGTGTTTGTGCTCTGGCTTGTTTTAACATTGGCGGCAGCAAACTATTTTATTGCCGGTCGCTTAATGTCGTTTGATCCTAATATGAAGTTATCAGGTCAAGACAGTAGCACTGTGATTAAACAAGTTAGAGCAATTTCAGCACTTAAAAATGTTAACCTCAATCATGCGATTATTCACTTCACAAGTGATGAGTGTTCGTGTACCCAATATAGTGATGAGCATAAACGTGCCATTAATGAGCAAGCAAAATCAGATGGTTTTTACGTGATTAACATTAATCTACCGACTGATTTATTAACGATTATTCCATCAACACCGGCAATATTAATTACTGGTGGTAAAGAAGAGCTTTTATATTTTGGTCCTTACTCAGCCGGATTAGCCTGTTCAGCATCAAACGGCTATGTTGAAACTGTATTACAGAATTACGCGCAAGGTTTTAACTCTGATCTGGTCATTAGTGATGTTAAAGGCTGTTATTGTAATATTTAAGTAACCTGAATGCGGGGTAACGGATGTGCGAAAAAATTAATATAGTGCAATATTTACAATCACTTTAGTCAATTTTATTAAAAGTTGGCGGATAGTTTATTATCAATGTTATAAGCGTGAATCAAGGCTGATTTGTGTACCTAATAGCGAGCTATTAGTTGCAAATTTAACGCAGACATCCGCATAAATCGTAGCATTGACGAACTTAGCTTATCCCGAGCTCAGGTTAACTAATAAGCGATTGAACTTCATATAAAGACGCCTCTATTAAATTTTATTTAAGATCAATATACCTATTGCAAAGGTCAGACCAGAATTGCAAGTTATTATAAAGCATAACATTTCACTTACTTTGTCATTTAAAAATAAGTGAAGTGTAAAGTAACTAGACAGCTATAGTGGGTAATTAAGTAGCGGAATTAAATTTACAGATTAAAACCTAGATCGTAAGTGCTACATTACGTTGAAAAGCAGTTTAAACACTGTATTTATTTTCTAGCTAAATCAGTGCTATTAAGTTCAATATGGCATTATAACTTTGCTCTGCCATCATCAAATTTTGCTTGCTATACAAACAATACTCGATATTCTCCTCATCAGGCTTTTCACATCGGTGTGTTTATCATTTCACTTTACTGCACCATTACTTTTCGAAATTGACAGCTCATGCACAGTTTTATTTTGACGCTGTTTTTTATAATATTGAAACTGTAAAATTGCAACAAGCTATAGAGCAAAAAATAGCCGCCGCTTTAATTATTTAAATCAAATACATCGTATACAATTTAGAGCTGATGATGTTATTTATAGTATGCCCTCAATGACTCTGAGCTAATAAATTAAAGCCGCAACTTTTGTGGTAAAAAATCCTCACAGCGCATCATTAAAATACGAGCTTCAATAAAAAGTTATCCGCATTTTATTTCGACTTATTTTTTGGCAAATACTTATAGCCGGTGATCATAGCGGAAACTAAAGCGGTTTTTTCTCTGCGCTCAGCGATAATGACACCGAAAATATGTAAAGGAATTAAAAATAGTAAGCTGTAAAAAGCATAAACATGGGCAGTGATAAAGGGTGATCTTATTTCTCGCATATTTTTATAAGCCACTTCATCAACATTCTCTTTTGAATAAGGCTTAATTTCTGCAACATTATCCTTATCGATCGCAATGCTTTCAGCAAAGTAATGACCAAATGGTGGATAATATATATCAGTTCCTGCAATCACTAAACCTGAAATTAATTGGGTAGACATAAGCAAGAACAAGGCAAGTACCATTAATTTTCCTGCCGGATTATGCCCTTTGTAAGCTGGATTTTTATGCTGTTTAAACTCAACTAGCTCTTGAGAAAAACCTTTGTTAAACGGTAAAATTTTATTCCATCGTTCATGAGCTTTCCCAATAAAACCGAGCAACAACCTAAACAGTAAATTAATAGCAAAAACGTAGCCGACAATAACGTGTATTGTTTTCAAGAGTACTTTACCATCAGTGCTAACACCAAAAAGCTTGCCGTTGAGAATAACTAATCCGATACAAACAAGTAGGGTTATTGCGATGACATTTACCCAATGAAATAGCCTAATATTACGGCTCCAAACAAAAACTTGTTCACGTTTAATACTCATATTTACCTCTCTTTTATCTAGGGACTGACTAAAAATTATAGTTAGCTGCTTAATTTTCCTGATGAGTCGTTGAACAACCTAATAACCTGAAACTAAATAAGCTATAGGTAGCAACGCCATAACTTTAGCCTGATAAAAATTAAGTCATAGCTATATTATCAACAGTATTTATTCTAGATACTTGCGTTAGAACAACTATTGGGGCGTAAAGTAACGTATATTGACATGCACCAACATTGGACATAAGTCAGTGTTAATGACTTTTTTCATACTCTTAATGGTACATATGTCTATTACAAGCATATACCACTAATAAATGAGGACTTTATGAGAGATAAGTTAATAATAATCATACTGCTTATTATTATGTTTTTAAATTTTTTTGACGTACTTACCGATATTTCTTTAGGTGTGCCTAGCTGGCATATTTTTTCTGAAAGTCTCATTGTGCTCGTATCAGCTATTGGTGCACTTTTTCTCATCAAAGATATACGTAATAGAACAGCTGATATCATAAGACTAAAACAAGCATTATCAATATCTAATGACAAATTTAGAAATATCTCTGATGAAATGAAAAATGCTCGCCATGAGTACAGTGCTGTTATTCGTAAACAATTTTTACAATGGTCGCTTACCCCAAGTGAGCAAGAAGTAGCGATGTTATTACTGAAAGGTTTAAGCTTTAAAGAAATCAGTGCCGTCAGAAACACCAAAGAAAAAACCGTTCGACAACAAGCGTCTACCATATATAGCAAAGCCAATATTGAAGGCAGACATGAGCTCGCTGCGTGGTTTCTAGAAGACTTTATGCAATAAAGTTGATGGCCTTGATTCGCCACCGCTACAGACTTAAAAGTTACGGTAAATAAGCTTTTTTCTATTGCCAACTCAACAGAAGCGATAAAACCCTTTCTGATTTTACAGATAAATATTCGATAATCACTATTTAACCTATTTTTTATGCGACCTGTCGCATATTTCACCGCATATTACTCGCTCATAAGTTAAAAAATGTTATAAGGGGGCGTTTTTTATCAAATTCATTAGGTTTTTAATTCATCAGGGAAATCATGAAATATTCAATTAAGTCAGCCTTACTTTGTCTATGTGTCGTGGCCAGTAGCCAAGCCTTAGCAAAAAACAGTATTAGTGACGATAAATTTCGTCAATTGGAAGAAAATTTACCAACACCAAACACTTACCGCACAGCATCTGGTGCACCTGGCCATCAATATTGGCAGCAAGATGTAGATTATAAAATTAACATTACCCTTAATGACGAAAAGCAAACCTTGTCAGGCAGTGAGACTATTGATTACACCAATAATTCACCTGATACCTTACGTTATTTATGGCTGCAATTAGATCAAAATAAATTAGCCGAAAACGCTGGTGCAAAAACCACTCGCTCAGCACCTGATAAAAAAGTGACTTACAGTGGTTTACGTAATGCCATTGAAACAGAGGCCTTCAACGGCGGCTACAATATTACTCAGGTGGCAGGTTCAAATGGTAAAGATTTACCTTATGTGATTAATGGCACTATGATGCGTATTGATCTGCCAAAGTCACTTAAATCAGGTGACAGTGTTGAGCTTAATATCAATTGGAATTACCAATTACATGAGCAAAAAGTATTAGGCGGCCGTTCAGGATATGAATACTTTAAAGAAGACGATAACTACCTTTACGAAGTTGCTAGCTGGTTTCCACGCGCGGCCGCTTACTATGACGTGATGGGTTGGCAGAATAAGCAGTTTATCGGTAGCGGCGAATTCACTCTAGAGTTCGGTGATTACGACGTTAGCATTACTGTTCCTGCTGATCATGTTGTTGCAGCCACCGGTGTTTTACAAAATCCAAAACAAGTGTTATCAAAAACACAACGTAATCGTTTAGCGAAAGCTAAAAAAGCAAATAAGCCAGTACTTGTTATTACTCCTGAAGAAGCGTTAGAAAACGAAAAATCTCGCTCAAGCAAAACTAAAACCTGGGAATTTGAAGCAAAAAACGTTCGTGACTTTGCTTTTGCATCCAGTCGCAAGTTTATTTGGGATGCCCAAGGTTATAAAGGTGGTAAAACCGAAACAATGGCCATGTCTTATTACCCTAATGAAGGTAATCCCTTGTGGGAAAAATACTCAACTGAGTCAATTATTCACACCATGGAGCAATACAATAAATACACCTTTGATTACCCATACCCAGTTTCAATTTCGGTAAATGGCCCAGTTGGTGGCATGGAATACCCAATGATCACATTTAATGGTCCACGCCCAACATTAGATAAAAAAACCGGTGAAAAAACCTATTCTCGTGCAACAAAATATGGCTTAGTTGGCGTTATTATTCATGAAGTAGGCCATAACTATTTCCCAATGATCGTTAACTCTGATGAGCGTCAGTGGACTTGGATGGACGAAGGTTTAAATACTTTCCTACAATTTGTTGCTGAGCAGGCATGGGAAGAAGGTTATCCTTCTCGTCGTGGCGATGCCGCAAACATTACTAGCTACATGAAAAGTAATAACCAAGTACCGATCATGACTAACTCAGAGTCAATTCTGCAATTTGGTAACAATGCTTACGGAAAACCGGCAACCGCATTAAATATTTTACGTGAGACCATTATGGGTCGTGAATTATTTGATTTTGCTTTTAAAGAATACGCGCAACGTTGGAAGTTTAAACGCCCAACTCCTGCTGACTTTTTCCGTACCATGGAAGATGCTTCAGGTATCGATTTAGATTGGTTCTGGCGTGGTTGGTTTTACAGCACAGATCATGTTGATATTGCACTAGGTAATATTCATTTATACCGCCCTAACAGCCAAAATCCTGATACGGAAGCTGCATGGGAACGTGCTTTAGATAACGAAAAACCTGAATTTATCAGCAAAATTCACAATAGTGGTCAATGGGTTCGTACTCAAGATAAGCCTGAATTATTAGACTTTTATAATACGCATGACAAGTTTACCGCCACCAACGCAGCACGTAATAAATACAATGCCAGCAACAAAAAGCTCGAGCAATGGCAAAAAGATTTACTGCTTGACGAACGTAACTTCTACATCGTTGATTTCGAAAACAAAGGTGGCTTAGTTATGCCAATTATTTTGGATTTAACCTTTGCTGACAACACCGTAGAGCGGGTTACTTTACCGGCTGAAATCTGGCGCCGTAACAGCAAAAAAGTATCAAAACTACTCATTCGTGATAAAGAGCTCACCGCTATCGCTATTGATCCTAACTGGGAAACAGCTGATGTAGATGTTAATAACAACTACTGGCCTGCACGCCCAATTAAATCTCGCTTTGAGTTATACAAACGTAAAAAGGACGACATGATGCGTGATTATAACGTTGAATTAAAAAGCCTTGATGACGAAGACAAAAAAACAACCGTTGAGGTTAAACAGCCATAATGTTGTTAAGCATAGCTAAACGCATTTTTGTTTTGCTATTGTGTGGGCTTACCGCTGATGCGGTTGCCCACCGCTACTTTTTTAGCATTACTGATCTAGCGTTAAATGAGAACACCCAGGCAATAGAAGTTATTCATCAGATAACTGCACACGATATTGAGAATGTAATTGCTGAAACGAAAAACATTCATTTTTCGGTGGCTCACCCTGATTACGAAAATACTATTCGTCAGTATATTGAAGATAATTTTCAGCTACAATATCAAGGTAAAGCAGTGCCATTAAACTGGGTAGGGCTTGAAATAAACCGCGGTAATATCTTTATTTACCAAGAAGCTGAGTTTAAACATTCATTAGTTGGACTAAAAATAACTAACCGTTTGTTAATAGAACATTACGAAAAACAAATAAATACAGTTAATTTTTACGATAATACGATAAAAGGTAGCCTTACTTTCAAAAGATCAGTTACTATTAATGATATTGAAATTAACAATTAATAATCGTTAGATTTACATTTTGCCCATATGCGTGCAAAATCTAATGACTAGATTACACCAAAGGCTTTGGAAAACTTCATGAATGTAGAGTTTATAAATCCGTTTTTGTCCTCAATGCTTAATGTTATGTCAACCATGGCCCAAATGGAGCTAACACCTGAAAAACCTCGTTTGAAAAAAAATGAAATTGCTCAAGGTGACGTTTCGGGCTTAATTGGTATGGTAAGTGAGCAAACTAAAGGTTCATTATCTATTACTTTTGAAGGTGAACTTGCCTTAGCGACAATGAAAAATATGGTCGGCGAAGGTCCTGATGAAGTCAACGAAGAGATCACCGATTTAGTTGGTGAAATTACCAATATGGTAACCGGCGGCGCAAAACGTATGTTGAGTGAAAAAGGGATTGAATTTGATATGGCTACTCCTATGGTTGTTTCAGGTAAAAATCATACCATTACCCATAAAGCCGATGGACCTATTGTCATTATTCCGCTTTCTTCTAAGCACGGCAGAGCATTTATTGAATTTAGTTTTGATAAATAAATCAAGCTAATAAAAATATAAACAGCCTCGTGAACGATGAGGCTTTTTTGTTTTGTCCTTCGCTAAACTCCTAGTTTGCAAATCATTATTACTTTTCGTAAATAACTGATACAGCTCTCTAGAGCCTTCCTACACCGAAAATCTGGCGCAAAATATTAACGTCTATATTGTTTAACTGGATATTTCACAAGCCCGCAATTTTAAATAAAAAACTTTGCCATGAAAATCTTTAACAAAGTAAAACATGATGCATGTTTGCTCCATCAATAATACCAAGCCTTGATTTGATTAACCTGCCCTATTGTAAACTCAATCCGCTTGTTATCTTATAACAAGCGGATTAATTAACTGATCAAATTAATCCGTTTGGTATAAAACCTGCGTTTGCAATTTCATCAGGAGAAATTTTTTCATGACGAATAAAACGATAAGCACCTTCTATTTTACCTGATGTGCCACATGCTTTTAAAATTGAACTTGAAGCATTTTCGGCCATATCACTTGTCAGTTGGACTAATCGTTTTGTGCGTCGAGGATCGTCTAAATTCGCTTGGCCAAAAACCAATTGGGCCCATTGTGTTGCTTCAGGATCATCCATATTTACTAAGGATGAAATAAAATGGTATTAGATCATAAATATCGCACGTTGAAAAGTTGTGTATAAGAGACAAGGATGTAGGTACTGAGGTTCAGTCTGGAACTGTGACCCTGTGCCGCTAAAGCTTTTAACTTCACTGAGTGGGAACAAACTTAGTAGAATTGATATAAATACATTTAAGCTTCATACCCTAACAAACGTGACATCTCTTCAGCAGTCGCTTTAATTTTTTCATGAGCTAAATTTCCATCTACTGAATGGGAACCATCAAGAAAGCCAATAAAAGGCACGACTAATGCTGCTGCTATTTGCCCTGTATCATCAAAAATTGGGTAACCTATATCTTCAACACCTTGTGTCTGTGCACTAATAATATTTTCAAAGCCCTGCTTCTCTACTTTTTCGAGTATACTTTTGAATGCTATTTGATTTGGCTTAGGATGATTTTTAGGTATCCTATTTAGCATAAGCTCTCTTTTTTCAGGACTAGAATATGCAAGTAACAAATGGCCTGAGCAAGTATTCATTAATGGCGCTTCAGCCCCTAGCCTGACACTAAAAATACGGGTAGATGGGGAGTCTTGTTGAACTACAACATGACCTTTACCTTCATAATAAATAACTAAATGGCAAGACTGTTCAATAGTGTATGAAAGACTTTGCATTAAGGGATTAGCTAAAGAGGTTAATCTTTTTATCGGAGGAAAGCGGTTAGATAAGCTAAACATTTTTAATGTTAATCGATATTTGTCGCTCCCCATTGGCATTTCAATAAAACCACGTTGCTCTAATACCGCTAACATTCTAAATAACTCGCCAACTGATTTATCTAGTCTCCGAGTAATTTCAGCAATGTTTAAACCATCAACTTCATAAGAAAGTAACTCTAATAGATCTAGGCCTTTTTCAAGTGCAGGAGCTGAATAATGTTTCTTGCGTGAGCCAGTTTCTTTCGTGGTTTTTTTTTCAGTCATTTGACTTCCATTTCAACAATGCGGTTGATTAACTTGACGGTAAGAATTGCAATTATACCTCATTATCAATCAATAAAAAAAGATTGTATATATGAAATGAAATAAAACTAGTGACTCAAAGCAAGCTAATGTTCAACTAAAGAAAATATTCTATCCACAAGTTTCCACTTACTTCCAAGTGAGCTACCTTATTCAATTTTCTGATAATTCTCCATAAATGACTCCCACGCTTGAACTCCGTCACTATAGCAATTCTAATAGGTTTGGCCTTATTCAAATCATTGGTGATGTTTGTTAAAAACTAAAATTCTCATCTACATTCATACAAGCGTTTAACTTCAGTAACTTTAGCTATCTTCTTATAACGATTATTTTGCAATTTCTTCTTTATTATCGTTTTCTTTAGTATATGACTGAAACAGAATAGCCATACTTTACACAGTAACCGCGACACCCTTAATCGCCATGTTGACTAATTTTGCAGCCTTACTATGTGGAAGCCACTAACATCTGCCGAGTAATTCATGACTGTCTTCCCACTATCACTAAGTTCACTTTCTCTTTAAGGAAGGGTGGTATTTTATACTTAAAAATATAGCTCGAATTAATATGAAATATAATAATTTAAATATCAACAAGTTAAACGAATTTACAACTTTCATATTGATGATTCTATTTTTATTATCGGTCAATATAAATAAATCAAAATTAGGAATAAATGCTAAAAACAGTTGACTTGTGAAACCTTAACACTTAAGTTTTACAAATAAAATTAAATTTCATATTTGAAAAGCATCTAAAATTATACATTTCACTACCGTGATAATTATGAAATTACCTAATTAAAAATTTTGAGGATGACATGGCCGTAGCAAAATTTGTTTTATTTAATAATGTTCGGTTTCCAAACATATCAGATAATGCAGAAATTGTTGAAATGATCGCCTTTGCTGCTTTATTAGTTTTATTTACTACCGATAGAGGCTCTGTAGTTGGCTCGGCAATATCTTCGGTAATAAAAATATCAGTAAACCCTGAAAGGTATTATAACTTAAGTGAAGATATAGACCTTAACACCGGATTAATAATTGAAGGTAAAGCTACCGTTGTTGAGGTAGAGCAAACTATTTTCGAGCAAATGATTAATGTCATTAGCGGTAATATGGGTAAGTCAGAATAATTAGAAAGAATTTATTTTGACTTATAAATATTTAATGAAACTGGACAACCTAAGGCAATGGCCCCATCTTGACTTAGGCAACTTTTTCATTAAAGCAATCTTCTTTTTTCAAGCAAAGCCAGACTAAACAGGTATTAAAATGAATGATTTTTTGACAATAACTTTCCTGATGTTGCAGACTTAAAACGCCAAGCTAAAAAGCGTATTCCTAAATTTGCTTTTGATTATCTAGAAGGCGGCTGTATGGAAGAAATTGGTGTGCAACGAAATCGCGCTGATATTGAAGCCGTCCAGTTGCGCAGCGAGCTATTAAAACCCTTTAGTGGTAGTGATTTAAGTGTTGAGCTATTTGGCCATAAATATTCAGCTCCTTTTGGTATCGCCCCGGTAGGATTACAAGGTTTAATGTGGCCTAAATCACCTGAAATCCTAGCTAAAGCTGCAGCAGAAAAAAATATCCCTTACGTATTGAGTACTGTTTCTTCTAGTAGCTTAGAGCGTATAAGCGAAGTTTCAGAAGGCAATGCTTGGTTTCAGCTATATAACCCCACTGATGATGTCATTCGCACAGACTTAATGCGTCGCATCACCGCGGCACAATATAAAGTGTTAGTGGTGACAGTTGATGTACCAACGTTTGGTTTTAGACCAAGAGACATCCGCAATGGCTTAGCCATGCCGCCAAAAATGACCATCAGCAATATATTACAAATGTTGTCATGCCCTCAGTGGTTATTAGCAACCGCTTTGGCAGGTAAACCTGAAATGGAAACATTAAAGCCTTACATGCCAAAGGGTATGCCAACAGATCAATTAGCTGCTTTCATGAATAAAACCGTTATGGGCCGTGTAGATATTGAAGGATTAAAACCCATAAGAGAACTTTGGAAAGGGCCATTAGTCATTAAAGGCTTAATTAATGAAGTCGATGTTGAAGCAGCAATTTCTTTAGGCGCAGACGCAGTTGTTATTTCCAACCATGGTGCCCGCCAACTTGATGCCGGTGAATCACCCGTTGAGCCCTTGCAACGTATAGCTAAAAAACACGGTGATAAAATTAAAATATTTATGGACAGTGGCTTACGCAGCGGAACTAACATTGCGGGGGCATTAGCCTCTGGTGCAGATTTTACCTTTTTAGGGCGTCCTTTTGTTTATGGTGTTGGTGCCTTGGGCGATAAAGGAGGCATTCATACCATTAATTCACTGACCTTGCAGTTAACCCAAATAATGAATCAGCTAGGATGTAAAAGCGTTGCAGATTTGCCTCGTCATTTAGTTAGTTAAATAAGCTTATTATATATGAATAATATTTGCGATAGACGACAACTTGGTCAAACTGCACTTGAAGTATCAACACTAGGCTTTGGTGCAGCTTCCATGGGCAATCTATATCAAGCAGTATCAAATACAGAAGCACAAGCGACATTAGATAAAGCAATTGACTTGGGGATGACTTTATTTGATACATCGCCTCGTTATGGTGCCGGTCTAAGTGAACGGAGAATAGGTGATGCGTTAAGGCCTTTGAGCAAAGAGCAGTATGTTTTATCGACCAAAGTTGGCCGACTGCTTAAACCCGATGCAACAGCAGATATCAAGCAATTACGCCATGGTTTTCTTAGTCCTATGCCCTTTGATGCTCATTATGATTACTCTTATAGTGGCATCATGCGTTCATTTGAAGACAGTCAGCAACGCTTAGGTTTAGCGGAAATAGATATTTTATTGCTTCATGATCTGGGCGCTTATACCCATGGCGATAATGATAAACACTACTTTAAGCAATTTGAGACCAGCGGTTATAAAGCCTTAGATGAATTAAGAAAACATGGCGACATAAAAGCCGTGGGTTTGGGCGTGAATGAAGTTGAAATTTGCGAGCGAGCAATGAATATCGGTCAGTTTGACTGCTTTCTCTTAGCCGGAAGGTATTCATTATTAGAACAAACGCCGCTTCAGCAATTCTTACCTACATGTGAAGCCCATGGTGCATCAATTATTTTAGGTGGCCCCTACAATTCAGGCATTTTAGCTACCGGTGTAAAGGGTAACAACATCCCTTATTATGATTATGAACCAGCACCACAGCATATTATTGATAAAGTCGCAAAAATTGAAGCCGTTTGTAGTCAATATAAAGTCACGTTAGCCGCAGCCGCTTTACAATTTCCATTAGGGCATTCAGCAGTCGCGTCGGTAATTCCAGGCCTAGGTAGTGCTAAACGTGTAGAACAAACTATCGCATTATTTAATGAGGTTATTCCTGCTGAGTTTTGGCAAACATTAAAAGATAAAAACTTGTTAGATAAAGACGCACCTTTACCCTGCTCAGCGAAAAGTATCTGATGAGTAACACTAAATTTGAAATCAAACCGAATATAGAACGAGTTGATAGTCATCAACATTTTTGGCAATTATCACGCGATGACTATCACTGGCTAACACCTGAGCTAGCGCTACTGTATAAAGATTTTCTACCACAGCACTTAGCCCCTACGCTTGAGCACCAAGGTATTAGTCAAACCATATTAGTGCAAGCCGCGGCTACTGAGGAGGAAACTCATTTCTTACTTGAAATTGCTGAGCGTACCAACTTTGTCGCAGGCGTGGTCGGTTGGATTGATATGGAAGATGCCAAAGCAATAACGACCTTAGCGCGCTTGGCTCACAATCCATATTTCAAAGGCATTCGACCAATGCTACAAGATATTGACGATGTGAATTGGATCTTAAAAGATAAATTCAATCCTATTTTTGAATTTATGGCAAAAAAACACTTAACTTTTGATGCCTTAGTTAATGATGTTCATTTATCGAATATCAAGAGCATTGCCGATAGACATCCAACTTTAAAAATTGTGATAGATCATTGCGCCAAACCAAATTTAGCTATGCCACCATCTCGCTTTTGGCAAAGGCGTATAACAAGCATTGCTAGCTGTAAAAATGTCTACATTAAAATGTCGGGCTTATTAACAGAAGCGCCACAAGGGCAAGTTGATGCCAGTATTATTCAACCCTATGTTGACCACATTAGCCAAGAGTTTGGCCCAAATAGAATCATGTGGGGAAGTGATTGGCCCGTAATCAAACTTAATGGCGACTATGACACTTGGGTAGAATTAACCCAAGTATTACTCAACAATTATCAAGATGAAGAAAAACGTAAAATTTGGGCAGACAATGCTCGTACGTTTTATCAGTTACCTTCTTATTAGTTATCGATTTAGGAATTAAGTATGACTGTAGAAAATAAAATAAAAGTCGCTTTAGTCACCGGTGGTGCAAGCGGCATAGGCAAAAGTATTTGTTTGCGACTTGCTCAGAAAAATATAAAAGTATTAGTTGTCGACCTAAACCTTGAAGCCGCACAAGCAACTGTTGAAGAAATTATCAATGCAGGCGGCATTGCTCAAGCCTATGCCCTTGATGTATCGAACAATAAAGACGTTTTAGCCTTATTTAAAAATATTAATAACGAACATACCATCGATATACTAGTTAATAATGCTGGCATAGCACATATCGGTAATATCGAACAAACCAGCGAAGCAGATTTAGATAGGCTCTATAACATCAATGTTAAAGGCGTTTACAACTGTATTTATGGCGCTATTGAAGCAATGAAAGCTCAAAAAAGTGGCGTTATTATCAACATGGCGTCAGTCGCCTCTTCCGTGGGCATTGCTGATAGGTTTGCCTATTCAATGACCAAAGGTGCGGTATTAACCATGACTTACTCTGTTGCTAAAGATTACTTAGCTGATGGTATTCGTTGTAATTGTATATCTCCCGGTCGCGTCCATACCCCTTTTGTTGATAACTTTTTAGAAAAAAATTATGCCGATAATAAAGCAGAAATGTTTGAAAAGTTATCCAAAAGTCAACCTATTGGCCGAATGGGAACACCGGATGAAATTGCCGGCTTAGTCGATTACCTTTGCTCTGATGATGCGGCATTTATTACAGGAAGTAATTTCCCAATAGACGGCGGCTTTGTCACCTTAAACAATTAAGCTAATTTAACTAAATTTAACTGAACAACTTATATTAAAGAGATCAATGAAATGAAATTACTTCGTTATGGGCCATTAGGTCAAGAAAAGCCTGGTATTATGGATGATAATGGCATTATTAGAAATCTAAGTGATGTCGTTGGTGATATTAACGGTGCAACATTATCAGCTGATAACTTACAACGTATTCAAGCTTTAGATTTATCTAGCTTGCCGATTGTTGATAAAAATGTTCGTTTAGGGGCTTGTGTCGGTAATGTCGGTAAATTTCTTTGTATTGGTCTTAATTATGCTGACCATGCTGCTGAGTCTGGTATGAATATCCCAGAAGAGCCAGAGGTATTTACTAAAGCGACCAGTGCAATTTCTGGCCCTAATGATGACATAGTACAGCCTAGAAATAGTGATAAGTTAGACTGGGAAGTTGAACTTGCAATCGTCATAGGCAAACATGCTTCTTATGTTAGTGAAGAAGATGCTCACGAATATATTGCCGGATATTGTGTTTGCAACGATGTTTCTGAGCGTACTTTCCAATTAGAAAAAGGCAGTCAGTGGGACAAAGGAAAAGGCTGCGATACTTTTGGTCCTATTGGTCCTTGGCTAGTCACCAGTGATGAAGTCAAAGACCCTAATAATTTAGCAATGCATTTAGCAGTTAACGGAAAGACATTTCAAAATGGCAATAGCAAAACTATGGTATTCAAGCCCGCTTACATTGTCAGTTACTTAAGTAAATTTATGAGCTTACAGCCGGGTGATATAATTTCAACTGGCACACCTCCTGGTGTTGGTTTAGGCCAAACTCCACCATTATACTTAAAACCTGGCGATAAAATCACCTTAGGTATTGAAGGGTTGGGCACACAACAACAAGCAGTTGTTGCTCACGAAAAAGATCGAGTTGTCGTTTCTGTCAGTGACTAATTCCTGAGAATATGACTAACTTTGAATATATGGCTAAATAGCAATTTAAACCTTTAATATCAGTTAATCTTTTCAAAGCACAAAGCGCCATATTTTTGATGGCGCTTTGACCTAAAAAAGCTATAGCAATTTATGAAGTAAATATAATATTAATCTGTAATCCACATTCAGTACTTTAAATCAAGTTTGCATGCTGCCTTTTCAAACTTGGTAACTAACATTGTATATTTTGTAATACCAAAGCTATTAAGTTTGTTCTCTCTCAGCGCTTATTACATGATGAGCGGGAAAAGCGTCTTTATTCAATCATGCTATTGAAACTGACGCATAATCTTGATTACACGATATAAAACGCCAACAGCCTTAAACTTTTGCCGTGAAATAATTATGATCACTATAGCGATCTGACGACTTCCAGAGAGTACAGTAATACCAACTCTACTAAGTTTCTTCCCAGTCAATGAAATTTAAAAGCTTTAGCGGCACAGGTTCACAGTTCAAGACTGAACCTAAGCACTCACTTAAATTAATTTAAGGTGTTGATTTAAATAACATTTATTCATTATCAAAATCAACAATACGGCCTGTAAGCCTTTTAAAATTAACCTTGGGGAGCTTACCAGCGATTCGATACCGCTGGTAAGCGCTGAATGAGAACAAACTTAATAGACTTGGTATAACAATCAATCTATATCGACATTGCATGATGATTAAACGCACGGTTTCTGTGCATCAAGAGTAATATCATTCACCTGTAACATCTGGAGAACATCGCGATTATACTAGCGCTAGAACCGCCGTATTAACGGTTAGTGGTCAGTAGCTTAATATTTCTCGCTAAGCAATAACTTAACTATTTGACCGATTGATCTCAAATATACCATTGAGTACAATATGGCTAATGTAAGACAATAAATGGATATCATTGTGGTTAGTGGCCGTAAGCGTAAATTTGATGAGCAAACTGCATTACAAGCAGCAATGGAAGTGTTTTGGGCAAAAGGTTTTGTTGGTGCTTCTTTAGCTGAGCTAACAAAATGTATGAAGATTAATAAGCCGAGTATGTATAATACTTTTGGTAATAAAGAAGCTTTATTCATTAAGGCGACTCAATATTATATCGAACACAATTTAACAAGCCACTCTGCTGCCTTGTATGAACCTAATACCCCTTTACAAACTCGGCTAAAAAACTACATGATGTCAATTGTTCGTATGCAATGTAGCTCCGAGCAACCCAAAGGTTGTTATCTCGTATTGTGCCAATCAGAAGTCGCCGGTGGCGATATTCCTGCTAATGCTGCCGCTTTGCTCACTGAAGTTGAGGCGAGTCCAAAAGTGTTATTAAGTGAACTGTTTAGTCATGATCAAGAAGCCATTTTGTTGGGCTTGCATCATAACTCAGCGGGCAACGCACTAAGTTTATACACAGCACTCAAAGGCACAGCAGCAATGGCACGTTCCAAAGTATCTTCTTCAGATTTAGAGTATGTTATTGATACGATGTTAACCGGAATTTTCAGTGCTTCTGAAGTTCATGCCTCATCAGTACAAACCATGCAGTAGAGCTGCCCTCTAAAATTCAGCTTTTATCTTGAATAGCGCTAGTAAATATGACCGGAGTTACTCTGCAGGTTACTGAGTAACTAAGTTGAGTAGCCTTTAATAAACATCGCAATACTCGAGTCTAAATAACGGTTAATTTCGCTTTCTGATATTTGCTTTTTAGTATTAAATTCAAGCCGCATCCAGCACTCTCCTTTCACCATATTTAAAAACTGTAACGCAGCAAATTTAGCTTCAGGGATTATTAGCTGCTGCTTGTTATCAAACTCAGCCATGAGCTTTGCCACGTCATTCACAATACGTTCAGGACCCTCTTGATAGAATAGTTCCGATATTTGTGGGTAAGATTTAGATTCGTAAGCACAAATTTTATGTATCGCTAGTGCTTCTTTTGAGGTCAGCATAGCCAAAAACCGTTTTGCCAAAATAAATAAAATTTCTGCCGGCTCACTAGCGGTATCAAGTGAAATTTCAGTCATTTGGTAAGAATCACATTTTTGCTTTATTGATGCAGCAAATAATTCATCTTTACTACCAAAATGGCTATACACCGTTTGCTTAGAAACACCGGCATTTTTAGCAATTAAATCCATACTCGTAGAGCTATAACCTTGTTCGGTAAACAACAACGTTGCTGCAACCAATATCTGTTTTCTTTTACTTTCACTTTTGCTTCGCACATTTGCCATAAAGCTAGTCACCACTATCCATAAAAACTAAAAAATTAACACGATACATGTCCGGTAAGTACATCACACAGGTCAATATTAATATGAGTATTATACCCTATTAAGCTACAACTTTACCTCTTCCATAGTGTTATCTACTGATCATCATTGATTAGTGTAAAGATCTTTAACCGTGCGATAACATACATCAAAATAGACTAGACAGTCTAGTTTGAGTAAACTAGACTGTTGAGTCTAGTTTGTATACTTTACATTTAAGGCTCATTACGTGTTCATAGTCCAACGCACCAAAAAACTACTGGCAATTTATGGTTTATTATTAACTTGCGCCTTATTAAGTGCTTGCTCTGATACTGAACAAGACAAAACTCAAGCGAGTGAACTAAGCGCTAATTATCACCACAGTGCTAATATTCAAACCATCTCACCAAATTTGTCTTATGATATTGAGCGAAATTATATTGGTAAAGTTGTCAGTAAACAGTTGGCATCACTCAGCTTTGAGTACGCCGGCAAAGTCACCAAAGTTTATGTCGATAGTGGTGACATCATTAAACAAGGTCAACTATTAGCAGAGCTTGATACAGAATTACTCACCATTAAGCGACAAGAAATTGCCGCGACCATAGCGCAATTAAATGCACAAGCTGAATTGAATCGTTTAAACCTATCGCGCATTTATGATTTAAGCTCTAAAGGTTATAGCTCTAAGCAGGCATTAGATGAACTTGAAACGGAAAAAAAGATCATTATTGCTGATCTGTCTCGCCAACAAGCAAATATAGCAAATATAGAGTATCAAATGTCACGGGCTAAGCTTCATGCGCCATTTGATGCCATCATAAGCACACGCTCTATCGCCGAAGGGGAGAACTTCAGCCCAAATCAAACAGCCTTTGAGCTGATTAAGCAAAGCCATCATGAAGTTTCTGTCGGTGTGCCTGTTAGCGTAGCTAGTCGCTTAACTGTCGGACAAACATTGCCCGTGACCTTAGATAAACAAGTCTTATCGGCAACACTATTAGTGATTGGAAAACAAGTACATGACATTAGTCGTACGGTTGAATTACGCCTAGCTCTGAGTCAGAAAAACCATTTTTACAATGGCCAACTGGCACAAGTAAACATTCAGCAAAAAATTGAGCAAGCCGGTTTCTGGTTACCTTTATCGGCATTAACCGATGGTATTCGAGGTCAATGGAATGTTTATCAAGTCACGCCAACAACAGCCGATTTATTCGCGATTTCAGCAACCACTGTTGAAGTAAAATATTCAACATTAGACGCTGCTTATATCACTGGTTTACCTTTAGTACCTGTCGATATTATCGTTGCTGGTGTGCACCGCTATGTCCCCAAACAAATTGTTAAGCGTGCTGATCAACAAGTAACGCCCGTCGCCATGAAAGGGCAAAGCTTATGATACGTTCATTTGTTAAAAATGGCCGCTTAATGTCTTTGGTGATCACCCTCTTAGTCGTAGCTGGTTTAGGTGCCTTGAGCAATTTGCCTCGTACCGAAGATCCCAGAATAACCAACAGAATCGCCAGTGTTATTACGCAATTACCCGGTGCAAGTGCTGAAAGAGTTGAAGTACTCATTAGCGAGAAAATCGAGCAAAAGTTACGAAAACTACCTGAAATAAACCTATTAACTTCAAACTCTCGCCCCGGTATTTCAATTGTCCAAGTGAAATTACAAGATGAAATTACCGATACCAAGCCGATATGGTCTAGAGTGCGAGATTTGCTTAATGATCTCAGTCCAAGTTTACCTGCCGGTACACTCTCACCAATATTAGAAGACGATAGAGGCTATGCTTATACCCAAATAATCGCTCTCAACTGGCAAGGCACAGGTGAACCCAATACCGCGACACTAGGGCGCTATGCAAATGAGCTACAAAATCAATTAAAGTTAATTTATGGAACTGATTTAGTCAGTATTTTTGGTCGAGGATCTGAGGAAGTTTTAGTCGAACTCGATCCCATGATGAGTAGCCAGCTAAAGCTATCCGTTAGTGATGTTTCAGAAAAAATACGTCAAGCCGATGCTAAAGTTTCTGCAGGGCAATTAACCAATCAATTCAACCAAATGCAAATAGAATTGGCCGGCGCGTTACATGACACTGACCGGATCAGTGATATTTCAATCAAAGCAGACAATAATGGCAACTTAATGCGCTTAGGGGACATTGCTGATATTCAAAAAACCGTCAGTTATCCACCAAAAGAAATAGCGATGATCAACGATCAGCAGGCTGTTGTTGTGGCCACACGCATGCTACCAAACTTACGTATCGATCAATGGAGCGCTTCAGTTCAGCAAGCCTTAGCGGTATTTGCCGAAACCTTACCCAATAATGTCAGTTTAGAAGTAATATTTGATCAAAGCAGTTATACCGAAACTCGTCTCAGTGATTTAGTCAGTAATATCGCCGTAGGTTTTGCCATCATCGCAGTCGTACTACTCATCACATTAGGTTGGCAAGCCGCTTTAATTGTTGCCCTATCGCTGCCATTAACCGTGTTATTTACCTTATCTGTGATGAATTTTTACGGTTTACCGATACACCAAATGTCAGTAACCGGTCTGGTGGTTGCTTTAGGGATCATGGTTGATAATGCCATTGTCATAGCTGATACAATAAAAACCAATCGGGAGAATGGTCAACGTCGACTTGATGCGGTCTCAAATGCGGTTAACCATCTATGGCTACCATTACTTGGCTCAACCTTAACAACCATTTTAGCTTTTATGCCTATCGTATTGATGCCAGGCCCTGCCGGTGAGTTTGTTGGTGGTATTGCCCTCAGTGTTATATTCTCCCTGATTGGCTCTTATATTATCTCTCATACTATTGTTGCAGGTTTAGCCGGTCGCTTCATTGGCAAACGCAATAATACTCATGAATCACATTGGTACCAACGCGGGATCACCTTACCGGCATTAAATCGCAGCTTTGTTAGTGTTCTAAGTTGTTCACTGACTTACCGAAAAACCATCATCACTTTAGTATTTTGCCTACCGCTATTTGGCTTTATCGCGGCAAAGCAATTACAAGAGCAATTTTTTCCGGCTTCTGATCGCGACATGTTTCAAATTGAGCTTTTTTTACCGTCACAAAGTAGCATTATCAATACCCAGCGCGTCAGTTCACAGCTAACAAATTATCTGACAAAGCTAGAAGGTATTAAGGATGTTCGTTGGTTTATCGGTAATAATGCCCCGTCTTTTTACTACAATTTAATGCCAACAAAAGATGGTGCTCAATATTACGCGCAAGCGATGGTTACCGCGACAAGCTTTCAAGCCGCGAATCGTTTAATTCCTGACATCCAAAAAAGTTTAGATGAAATGTTACCTGAAGCACAAATATTGGTCAGGAAACTGGAACAAGGCCCTCCTTTCAATGCCCCTGTAGAGTTACGTATCTTTGGACCTAATCTAGATAGGTTAAAATCTATTGGTGATGATATTCGCGCTTTTATGGCTGATACCCAAGATATTACGCATAGTCGAGCAACGCTTCAGCCGGGAACACCTAAGGTTTGGGTCAATATTAATGAGGCTAAAGCTAATTTAGCCGGCCTGTCTTTAGTACAAGTAGCGCAGCAACTAAACACAACGTTATCTGGTCAAGTAAATGGCTCAATTATCGAAGCAACAGAGTCTATTCCAGTTAGGGTTCGTATTGGTAATGAACAACGAGATGATTTAGCTGCTTTAGAAAATGTTAACGTTATTAATCCAAGCTCAAAGCAATCGATACCACTGACTGCGATTGCCGATTTAGAAGTTAAAGCTAGCCGTGGCGCTATTCCACACAGGAATGGTGTGCGCGTGAATGTCATTGAAGGCTATATTCGTGCCGGCGTGCTTCCCTCAGTAGTTTTGGATCGCGTTAAAGAGAATATGGCTAAAGCAGATTATCAATTATATCACGGCTATCGCATAGAGTTTGGTGGTGAGTCAGCAGAGCGTAATAAAGCCGTGGGTAAGTTATTGGCAAGCGTTGGTTTAATACTAACGTTGTTATTGACGGTGGTGGTGTTATCTTTTAACTCATTTCGACTCAGTGCCATTATATTTTTATCGGCATTTCAATCTATTGGCTTAGGGTTACTAAGTGTCTATATTTTTGACTACCCTTTTGGTTTCACGGTAATTATTGGCTTATTAGGCCTAATGGGACTTGCTATCAATGCCGCGATTGTCATTATTGCTGAATTAAAAATGGATGAAAAAGCCATACAGGGTGACCAAGCAGCAATTATTCGTTGTGTACAAAGTTGTGCTCGCCATATTAGTTCTACAACCATCACAACCGTTGGAGGCTTTTTACCCTTGATTCTTGCTGGCGGTGGTTTTTGGCCGCCTTTTGCTGTCGCGGTAGCTGGTGGTACTGTGTTAACAACCATTTTATCGTTTATCTTTGTGCCAGCAGCTTTTTCGTTATTTAGCCAACACAATGCCTTTGAACTGACCAAACAACCAGCACTAACTTAAATAGTGAGGTTAGCACTAGCAACGAGCTCAGATTAGCTTTTGGTTATTTAGTCGCGATGATAAAAAACGCAAAGTGTTACCACTTTGCGTTTTTATTAGTCAGGATTAAAGCCATTTTTAATTTTTTCTATGCGCTCTTGATGCCGGTGATGTGCTTTTAGTGCTGCAACAGCAAATGCGCCAACGATAGCGACTATAGGAATTAGTAGCGATAATGTTTCGGGTTGTAATAAAGTTTTTAACCATTCCATCGGATAACCTATTTTTTATTGTATTATTTATTCTTCGAAATATGTGCCCCAACCATCATAATCAACTTTGCACTGTTTTGCTAATTCGAACATCTTTTTAGTTTCATCAAAAATAATATCAAAATCTAAAGCTTGTTCTGTGACAATATCAAAGGCAAAAACTTTGTCGCCATTTTCTAATTCAGCTTCTTCAGGCTCTTCAATTTCTAAACCCATTTTAAATGCAGCAATGGCCGCTTTTTCTAAAATATCGAAATCGACACTAGAAAAGTGATGCTCGATAGTATGGTGAACTTCTTCATTAGTGCCATCTTCAACCAAGGCCGCTATCAACTGCTCAGTATGCTCTTGCCATTGTTGCAATTCTTCATCAATCATTGTTTTATCTCACTTGGTTACTTATTTTATGACTTTTTATCATTTGGCGATGTTAGCTCGCAGTCAGTCTCAATATTTAATTGTTCAATTTTAGCTAGCATAGCACTACGGGTTTGATTGGTTACCGTGCGAATTTTTTCCTTATCTTCACTCGATAACGTAATAGGCGCTAAAAACTCAATAATCATTTTACCGTTATCCCAACGGTTTAAATCGATGGTTTTATGACTGTTGCTAGCACAAACAGGCACAATCGGCACTTCTGCTTTTGCTGCCGTACGAAATGCGCCGGTTTTAAACGGTAATACACCCCGACCATAGCTGCGAGTGCCTTCAGGGAATAACCAAACAGATAGTTTCTTTTCACGAATTTTTTGTGCGGTTGTATCTATGGTCCCCATGGCTTTATTTTTATTTTTCCTATCAATTAAAATATTACCGGTTAACCAGTACATTTGCCCAAAAAATGGTATCCATTTTAAACTTTTTTTACCAACACTCACTGTTCCTGGTTGCACTGCACCACTGACGGTAAAAATGTCATAGCTATTTTGATGGTTGCAAATATAGACCACTGGAGCAATATTTTTTGCCGAATCAGGTATTCGTACTTCAATATCTAAACCCAAAATTTTTGCAACTTTGCCAAGATACTTAGCCGTATGATAAACATTATCGCGATGAAATGGTCGGATCAAACAGAATAAACAAGAACAGATAGAGATGATAACTAAGCTTAAAGTCATCAATATGACACGAATAACAGCTAACAAAGGGCATTCCTAGAAAATTTATAAGCGCTGATTATACCTTTAATTTCTAAAATAGCTAAGCCAACAGCCTAGCTTTATAATCAGACAATTAAATATACGCGGCAAGCCCCTATTATCAACGGGCCACCTGAATTTCACGATACTTTTTATAAAGTAATTTTAGGTGCTCATATTCAAATGCTGAGCCTGAGGCATAATATCGAAAAGGCAAAGATGCTCTTGCATCAACACCATCGATTAGCGATATCAATAATTCTTCATCTGTATCCAGACCTAATTCATTAATGGCTTGTTGGAAAACTAAATTATCAAAGGCCAGAGCTGTGGCATCACGAAGTGATGACGGCCCTAACAGCGGCAATACTAAATAAGGCCCTGCATCAACGCCCCAATAACCTAAGGTTTGGCCAAAATCTTCATTTTGCTCAGCTAAGCCTATTTGCGTGGCAACATCAAACAATCCCGCTAAACCTAAAGTGGAGTTTAAGGTAAAGCGAGCAAGTGTTTCACCTGCTACAAATAATTTTAACTGTAGTAGTGAGTTAATAAACGTCGATATTTCATCTAAGTTGCTAAAGAAGTTATGAACACTTCTTTCAACCACATCAGGGGTGATTTTTTGATAGCCGGCAACCACTGGTAATATGACATACTCATCAGCTTTAGCATTAAAATAATACATCCGGCGATTAAACCCTTCCCAAGGATCGCTATAAGCACTCATCACTCCCAACTCTTCATGGTTATTAGGTAGCTTAACTATGGGGGCAATGGCATTACTTTCTAACTTAGGTACTGAAGAACATGCAGTCATTAAAAAACAACAAAAAAGTCCGAGCAACTGATTAAGCAGCTTTAGCATTAATTAACGCCTCTGTGAAAGATGGTCTGTAGATGTTCAACAAAGCTTAATCTGTCCATATTGCCACAATGGCCACCACGCGGAAATATTTTGGCACGCTCAGTAAATATTGACTGTAAATAGTCAACTTCTCCTGCCTTTAAAATAATATCATCTTGATTTGTCACTAAATAAATTTTTTCCGACGTTTTTAAATAATCCTCTATTGCATGCAAGCTGTACCGATGTATCAAATCAGCTTTAGTGGTAGTAGCATCTTGTCGTTGCGCTCTTGGCAGCATAGCACCGTCAAAGTAATCGCCAAAAGTTACGTCACTAGCACGTTGCATTGAGTGCGTTAGACTTTCAAATTTATCTATCACATGATTTTTATAAGTGATTGCACCGGTATTAAAACTAGCATCCAAAGCAAATATCATATCTGATGACGACATTCTAAATGAAGCACCAATTAACAGCTTCAATTCTGCTTCGGTCAAATTGGCATACTTAAATAAACTAAAGATCGATCCTTGATCAAATGCTGACGATGCTTGCATTGAATATTGATCAGAAAAGCGTGCAAATATTTCATCAAACATTGCCACGGCGGCTTGACGGTTATCACGTAAGTTAAAATATTCATCGAGTATCGTGACTGAGTTATATAAACTCACGGGTGGGTTGATCAGCAATACTTTTTCAAAATTAAACGCTTGCTGTTTTTCATCAAGTAACGCGATAAATGCCGAATGCGCGCCCCCTAAACTGTAGCCCGTAATAGCAAATGATGAAGCTTCTACCCCATTTTGGGCCTGCACTTGCGCCCAAACTAAGTTCATTACTTTATATAAATCTTCGGCATCATGCGCTAAATCACCTGGCATATAGGTAGTATTAGTTGAATTAACAATAAAATTGGCAAAGGTCGGCGATGACAAAGAAATGACATGATAGCCTTGTTGATAAAAGCTCTTTTGTAGACTTAACATTTTCGCACTGTCGTAACTTGCCCCCGTGCCGGCAATAATAAAAATAACCGGCCCGATAGCATCTTGCTTAATTAAAGAATATTTCATCTTTTTGTTAAACCAGAACACTTCGGGAATATCTTTTAATGGCTTAATTGTTATTTGTTTATTGATCACAGTAATTGATTCCGGCATATCTGCAGCAACTTCTTGGCAGTAACCTGTTACCGTTGCTTGATAGCGTGAATACGGTAAATCACAAACAGCTTTAACCAATACCGCTTCATCTTGTTGAATGCTACATGCTGATAAGAATATAATGAGTAAAACACTCAATAACCGCACTGAATCTCTCCCTAACTGGTTTGTTTTTTCAATCTAAAATCATTGCGAATAAGCCATGATATCACTGGCACATTCTAACTTTTGTCCAAATAAAAGTATCTAATTTAAAGCGTTAATTAAATAACTGGATAGTTTTCTCACCACATATTTTTCATTGACTATAGTTAACTTGGACGCTGAATTAACTAGCACTTATTTAATATTATTTTTTCTCCCTCGTCTAAACACTTGACCTAACCGTGGGTTAAAGTCTAATAAGGAGTTATATGAATATTACTTTAATCATTAAATTAAGTTGCTTTATTATGGTATTACCACTGCAGTGTCAGGCCATGGCTGAAGACAGCAAAGCAAGTACAGTGACAAACTCTGTAAAACCGGCCATGACAATTTATCAAGCAACAAACAATAATTTGTCATTAAATTTAACTCAAGAATGGGGTTTATCTGCTCTTATTATTGCCGCTCAAGATGAAAAAAATCTTCACAATCGACAAGTAATAAAACAGTTATTTTCAGTAGATGATACTAAGGTACTACAAAGACATATCAATAAGAGCTTTCAGACGGGGCTGTATAGCTTAAAAAATAGTTATATTTTATCACCAAACTACACGCCTTTGTTGTCTGCTCAACTTCTGCTTGCTAACGCGGTAAAAAATGACTTATACCAGCTTGGTCGATTAAGCACAGAAACAGGTTATAGCGATCAAGAACAGCTGTATCAGAAACATTTTAGAGTATTTATACGCAGCGCTTATAACGTGTTACACCATGGAAAATTTGATTTATCTTTAACCGCTAGTTTTGAAAGTAGACAAGCCCAACACAGTTTGACACCTGTGCTTGAGCCGTTCAATAAAAGCCCAAACAATGAACAAACAAGCTCTACCACCTTAGGTATTATCGGCAGTTACGATCTATCAAAGCATTGGAGCTTAGTCGGAGCCTTTACCTCTAGCCAGATAAATAATGAAAATATTAATTCTGGTTTACAACAAAAGCATCAGCTTAATATCGCTATAATTGGCACAACTTATTCTTTTTAACCCCTGTTATAAACTATCTAGGGCAATAAAACTGATTAACTGGCCGCTAAAAATTAATTATTAGTGAACAAAAACTAATCGAAATAGCAAAGATTACGCGGCTGTTTCGTTTAATATATAGCCTTGTCCCCAAACAGTTTCAATACGCACATCTGTCATTCCCGCATGCAATAGTTTGTCACGTAACTTAGCAATACGAACATCTACGGTACGCTCAACACCATTATATTGCCGGCTTAATAAAGTGCTATAAATAGTATCACGTGTCATCACTTGGCCTGCATTTTGGGTTAGCAGAGCCAATAATTGAAACTCAAAAGAACTTAAAGGAATAATATTACCATTAACTTCACATTTACTTGCTTGTTGATAGAGCGCAATATTGCCCAATTTGTTAACATTTAATTGACGAACTTGATGCACTGATTGACGACGTAACATGGCGTCAAGCCTTGCTTTTAATACTCTAGGCGATACTGGCTTAGAAATAAAGTCATCTGCGCCAAGCTTAAAAGCACTAAGTTGATCTTCCTCTGCTTCTCGAGCTGTTAAGACGATAATCGGCTGCTGATATATTTTTCGCAAGGCATAGCAAACATCAAAACCATCTATCTTAGGCAAGCCAATATCCAGAATTACCAAATCAGGTTTATAGGTTAAAATAGCCTCTTGTGCTAAATCGCCACTAAAAAGCTGTTGGACGAGATAATTAGATTTCTCTAAGAATGACTTTATTAGGTGAGAAACCATGCGATCATCTTCAATTAATAGTATTTTTTTCACCCTATTATTGACATCGATTACGTTATTCAAGCCCAATATTTTCTCTTCCACAAATAAGCACTAATTTAAGTTGGCGCAGTATAGTGCAATAAAACAGCAAAAAAGTATGATTATGTTACTAAGGCAGTAACAAAATGTAATCTCAGTACAAGTAAAGTAACTTGATTTATAGCCGCGTTAATAATGATGCTAAACGCATTTATTTTTCGATGTCATCTTCGCTTAAGCTAAGCGGTAGCCAGAGTGAGGTGAAGCTATTTATACACTGAATAAAGACAAAAAAGCCAATTCAATATTTTTGAATTGGCTTTTATCGAGTTAAATAAAGACCGAACTTAAAACAGCTCTTCAGGGATATCAAACATTGCACTTTGACCAGATTTTGCTGATGTGATCAACGATTGACAACGTGGTAATAAGCGCGAAAAGAAATAACGAGCGGTATGAATTTTACTTTGATGAAATGCACTATCGTCACTTGCTGCGAATGACACTTCAGCCATTTTAGCCCAAATATAGGCCATCGAGGTATAACCAAAGACATGTAAATAATCATTCGCCGCACAACCAAGCTCTTCTTTTGAGCTCTGCGCTGCCGTCAATAAATATTCGGTTAAGTCTGCAAGCTCATCAATGGCACTTGCTAAAGGTTGAGTAAATTCTTGCATAGCGTCCGCTTTTTGCTCTTGAATGTAACTACGTACTTCATCAAGAAAAACTTGCACTAACTGACCTTTACTACCGGCCACTTTTCGTACTAATAAATCCATGGCTTGCACACCGTTTGTGCCTTCATAGATTTGTGAAATACGGGTATCTCGCACTAGTTGCTCTTGTCCCCATTCTCTAACATAGCCATGACCACCAAACACTTGTTGGCCGGCCACTGTACTTTCAAAACCAAGATCCGTGAAAAATGCTTTCGCAATCGGTGTCATCAACGCCACAAGCTGATCAGCTTTCTGCTGTGCTTCACCACTGCCATAAGTGGCAATATCTAACTGCATGGCAATATACGTTGATAAAGCACGTGAACCTTCATTCGTCGCTTTCATATTTAGTAGCATACGGCGCACATCGCCATGAACCAGCAATGAATCTGCCTGTGCATCTGGCGACTTAACACCCGATAAAGAACGCCCTTGAATTCTATCTTTAGCGTACTCTAAAGCATTTTGATAGGAGCGTACCGCAGCTCCTAATCCTTGAATACCAACACCAATACGTTCAAAGTTCATCATGGTGAACATGCAAGCTAAGCCTTTATTAAGCTCACCAACTAAATAACCTTTAGCACCATCAAAATTCATCACACAAGTGGCCGAAGCATGGATACCCATTTTATGTTCAATCGAACCACAGCTGACTTTGTTTTGTTCGCCAAGTGATTCGTCATCATTAACATGAAATTTAGGCACTAAAAATAGCGAGATACCACGAGGGCCAGCAGGAGCATCAGGTAATTTAGCTAGCACCAAGTGAATGATATTTTCAGTTAAATCGTGCTCACCGGCAGTAATAAATATTTTCGTACCACTAATAAGGTAGCTATCATCCGCTTGCGGCACCGCTTTAGTTCTGATCATGCCTAAATCAGTACCGGCATGAGATTCGGTCAAACACATGCTAGCACTCCAATCACCGGCATACATGCGAGTTAAATAACGTTGCTTTAACGCTTCACTACCATGTTTTGCTAGTGATAGACCTGCACCAGCAGTTAAGCCGGGGTAAAGCGAAAAGGAAATATCTGCTGAACATAACATTTCTTCATGAAATGCAGTCAACATTTTAGGCATACCCATACCGCCAAAATCTGGGTCACCACCGAGTGATGTCCAGCCGCCAGCAACGTAAGTATTAAAAGCTTCCTTGTAGCCTGGTGCCGTAGTAACTTTGCCATTATTAAAAGCAACACCGACTTCATCGCCATTACGAGATAGTGGCGCTATTTCTTGTTCGGTCACTTTTGCACACTCTTGCAAGATAGCTTCAGCAGTTTCTCGATCAACTCGATCAGCCAGTGTTGGTAATGACTGCCATAATTTATCGGCATTAAATACGTCATATAACAAAAAATTCATATCTTTTAGAGGCACTTGATAGTCAGCCATTACATTCTCCGAACAGGTAATTTAAACAAATAATTAAAACACTTGTTTGAATATATATCAAACGCAGTAAAAGTAAAGCGATAACTAGAAATTCGCATGCCTGTAATATTTAACGTAAGCTAGGAGCTGTTACTATTTACTTATATAGGTTTATTGTGAAATTTCTTGCGCTTGTGGGTATTTTAATAATATGTTTTCCTAATACTGTTTGGGCAAAGCAAGTTGATTTTAGAAAGCAAATTATCGATCAACAGGTAGAATTCAACTATCAATGGTTAGATCAGGCTCAACAAGTGCAATCCCTGAGTTTTTCAATTGGCAAAGCGGCTATATTTGAGCGTTTTAGGAACTTTAAAGCTTATAAAGCTAAGCACGCAAAAAAATATATCAATCATCAACTTAGAAAAAAATTACAACAAAATCCTATCGCCAATGTAAAAGTAAGATTTTTAAATCGGGGAGGTAATTTACAAGTAGATATTAGCGGTAAAAATCAAGTAACTGTTGACCAAGCATACCAAACTATTGCTCAGCTCGAGAAAGAGCTAGTGAATGAACATTTAACGCGTAACTTCTACACCCAGTTTCTTTCATATGATAATAACTATGCAATAAAACCCGACCATGTCCGTTTTGCACAAGAATCTGTTGCTGACTTTTCGTCACTCAAGCCGCTTATTTTGGCCAGTGTTTCTATATTAAATGTGCGAGAAGTCAGTGACTATGTGCTCGGATTTGTTCAAAGTATTCCTTATGCTACGTTAGAGTCGAGAGTGACCTCAACAGGTGCTGGCTTTAATCCTCCCTTACAAACGCTTTGGCAAAATCAAGGCGATTGCGATAGTAAAGTTACCCTGACCGCAGCTATTTTTAGAGCCTTAATGCCACGAATTAAAATGATGTTAGTTTTTATTGATAACCATGCGCTACTTGCAATAAATATTCCCAAAGAAGAGGATGAACTGACGATTACAGTTGATGGTTTGGCTTATGTTTTAGCTGAGCCGACCGGTCCTGCAATGATGCGTGTTGGCGAATTATCGTCTGATGCTGAGTTTGCCATACGTAATGGTCGCTATTATGCTGAGGCTTTTTTTGCTGAGTCGGATGAGTAAAAATATCACAACAGCACATCCCGTAATTCACGTTCATCTCAATAAGTTATAAACGGCTTTTATACCAATTCTAATAAGTTTGGTATTAGACGGTCAGTTAAATAGAATTCACACTTGCTTCTTTATCTACTCATACCAATTCTACGAAGTTTCTTCCGACTCAGTGACACCTAAAAGCTTAACGGCACAGGTTCACCGTTCCAGACTAAACCTAAGTACCTACATCCATGTGGGTAAGGCATTGATTTCGATAATGGTTATTCTGTACAACTGCTCCTGCGTTATTCTAATGACTCACATCCCTGTGGCACCTTATCGACGTCAATAACGCGGCCTGTAAGCCTTTTAAAATCAACCTTGGGGAGCAAACTTAATCGACTTGGTGTCACTGTTGGCCATTTCGCTTGTAAGCGCTAAAATAGCATAGTGAATAAAGTAGCTTAACCCGAATTGCGGTTTGTTAACTGCGATAAAATACTGTCGCGTAAAGCATTAAGGCTGATCGGTTTAGAAATATGCAGGTTCATTCCTGCGGCTAAACATTGCTGCTTATCTTCTTCACGAGCGTGTGCTGTCATAGCAATAATAGGTAAATCATTATATTGCGACTGAGCACGTATATGCTGGGTTGCCGTTAAGCCATCCATTACAGGCATTTGAATATCCATCAGGATAATATCAATATTTTGCAAGGGTAACTTGTCTAGCGCCTCTTGCCCATTTTGCGCGACAACCACAACAGCCTGCATTGATTCTAATAACTTAATTGCAACCAATTGATTAACAAGGTTATCTTCTACCAGTAATATTGTTAACCCGGCCAAACTTGCTGTTGTTGTCGAGATAACGTTAGTCTCTGGTTTAGCGTTAACTAACGGTAAGTGTGAGGATAAACGAGTAAGTTCTTTGGCTAGCTTGGCAATAACATCTCGATACAATGGCATTTCTAACAATAAATAATTAATGCTATGGTGGTTTAACTGCTCTAGTAACTCAAATGAAATAACACTGGCTACAGGCTGGCATAAAGCAAGTACTGTAACTTCTTGCCTTATTATATTCAGCTCATTTTGCCTAAAACCTTGAGGATAATTACTGCTATCGATAAAGAGTAGCTTTTGTGCACTAACGCTTATCTTTTCTAGCTGATTGATGCCATTAATCTTGGTGATCTGCTGATTGATATCAGTAAAATTTTGCTCTAATTTATCGGGTATATGCACGGCTAAATTAAACACAGTACATCGAGAAAATTGCGACTGAAACTGAGTTAAATAATTATTAGCGCAATCAGCTTTACTGGCAACAGGGTTCGGCATATTCATTGGTAGTGCCAAGGTAAATTCCGCCCCATCACCTAAAGTACTTTCAATAGAAATTTCACCACCAAGCAGTTGTGCAATATGTTGACATATTGATAGCCCCAAACCAGTACCGCCATATACTCGGGTCATAGATTCATCAGCTTGCTTAAATGCTTCAAATAATCCTGACTGTTTAGTTTTTTCTATGCCAATACCGGTGTCTTTGACTTTAAATAGCAACAAAGTGCTACCGTCGTCAGAGTGTTGACAAGATAATGACACGCTAAGCTCCACTGTGCCTTGTTCGGTAAATTTAATCGCATTATTAAGCAAATTGCTCAGCACTTGCACCAAGCGCATAGTGTCAGTGTAGATTTGCAATGGCACTTGGCTGTCAATGGCAACTTTTAAGCTTAAATCTTTACCGACTAAAGCCGCAATATTTAAATTAAGCGCTTGCGATACAATGCTATCTAGCTCGATCAATTCTTGATGAACAGACATATTACCTGACTCTACCTTGGCCGAATCAAGTAATTCATTCACCAGATAAAGTAGCGTATTTGAAGCCGTTTCAGCATTGCTTAGATATTGCTCTTGCACCTTATCTAAACGACTTTGTTGTAAGAGAAAAAACATCCCTTGAATGGCATTGATAGGCGTACGAATTTCATGACTCATATTTGCCAAAAATTGACTTTTAATTTTGTTTGCTTCTTCAGCTTGATTTTTCGCGCGTTGCAGATCTTGGTTAATTTCAAACTGCTGAGTAACATCACGAATAAGCACGATACTGCCAAGTAACGTACTGTGCTCACCATAAAAAGGAGCCTTATAAATTTCATAGGTATTGTCTTCGGTTGACACGGTTTGCTGATGCGCGGTGGCTGATTTTTTTCCTTGCTCTATGCCGATACTGTGGGCAACCTTTTCACCTAAATCCGTGGCAATAAAATCACTAATTTGACAGCCTAGAATATTAACTTCTTTTTGTAATACTAACTGCTCAACGGCCTGGTTACAGCCGATTAATCGCCCTTGTTGATCGTTAAAAAGAATATAGTCAGGAATTGCATCCATCACAGAACGTAACAAAGCATAATCACGCTGATGCTGCTCACTCTTGTGAAATAAAGCTTGAGTTTTTTCTTTCACTCTTAGATCAAGTTGATTATTTTGATCTTTTAAGCGTTGCATCAAACTGCGGTTTTGCCCAAAGAGATCTTCAACAATTTTAAACCAATGACGCCACTCATCTGAAGGTTTTATTTTACCAGGATCACCGGCTGAACAATTTTCAATATGGGCAATAAACTTCTTCGATGGTGCAATAAAAGAGCGATAGGTTACATAATAAATAAGCCCTAACAAAGTTAACAAACCGAAGAAAACACTCGCAAACATAGTTAGAAAACGCTGATTAATTACCGCATAGAAATTATTTTTTTGATGGTATTCTAGTAAAACCCAATCATTAACCGACAACTTTTTTCGTTGCACAATCCAATCACCAATTTCTGCGCTCGGCGTAAGATCTAATAGCGACTGGTAACTAAGTTGATTTAATTGTGCCGGCGCAGCATCACTAAAAGCGGTACGTGTACTCAGTGTTAAATTAGCACTATTTTTATGCAATAAAACATGACTATGTTTATCAACAATAATATAGCCGTGATCTTGCTCATGAACGTCAGGCAAATAGTTGTATAAGCTTGCGGTATTAATATCAATTAACACCGCCCCTTTCATTTCATTGGCTAAATACACCCCCAGACCTAAAGCCGTGTTAAGGCCTTTACCTGCAGAATCAACATAAGGTTGTGACCAAAGTTTTTCATCACGATTTTTTGCAGCTTTAATCTTCATCATTAAGCTATTGGTTAAGCTTTGATCACTATATTGCCAAATACTGCGTGGTACCCAAGGGTATAGATTCACAAATCGTTGCATTGAAATGTAATATAACCAGTTTGCTTCTTTAATTGATTTTTGTGCGGTGACAAATGCCGGAGTTAATGCATTCGCCATAATTAGCTCATTTTTAAATGCTTGATTAAAGGTATTAAGCTGACCAATTCCGGTGATATTACCACTCATGATACGGTTATGAGTACTTAAGCTTCGTCTGGATTTATTAAGATAAAAATATTTACCTTCTTGATGTAACGACGGAATTTGATTGGCTAATTCTTCAGGAAAACGGAGATAATATTCTGCTAAATCGCGGATGCCAGTCAGTGTTTCCACAGTGCTAGCCAGCTTTTTATTAAGTTGTACACTGTACTCGGTCAGCTCTAGTAGTTTTTCATCATGATGTGACAAACGAGCAAGATAATAATTATAGAACGTAATAATAAAAGTCAGTAGCATAATGCCAGAGAAGACGATAATAACTGATTTATTGTATCGTTGAAAAAGCTGCTCTTTTGAGTTTTTTGCAAACACTATAATAACCTTAGCTCGGGTTAATGGATATTATAACCATTTGATTCTTGGCTAAATTATTCATTATATATCTTTAAGTAAAAGCCTAACAAAGCCGCAATGATGAAATTTAGCGGCTTAGCAAAGCCTTGTTACCAACCAATAGCGAGCTATTGGCCGTGAAAATAACACTGATAGACGCTTAAATAGCATGATTGAGTAAAGTAGCTTAACCCTAACTGAGGTTATAGTACCTTGTTAAGGCATTGATTATAGGAAATTAAGTAAAGTAGTTTGCCTTATTCATTACGCTTTTTTATATCTAAGTGCTGCATTTTAACATCAACCAACCTTAGCATCATATAGCAATAAACGAAGCACTGTATATACCAATAATTCACAACAAATAATAGCTGCTGTAATAGATAACACAAAATCAACGCTAACCTTCAAAGCTATGTAATGCATCAATCATCCCTGACAGTTTGTGCTCAATATTTTCACCAAGCCATATCTTCAAGACACGACCAGATTCAGAATCGAGCAATGTTTGAGGTAACCCCCCATTTCTGTTGCTTTTCAATAAAAAAATGTAGAACAAGACGTGTTAATTTATCCTTGGTATGGTTAATAAAATAAGCAAATAAAGCCCGCAATTTTTGATGACTTTATTTTAATTGATGAAGTCTTATTTATTAGCCCTTAGGGTGATAATACAACGACGTTATATCAGGTCACTTATTGCTCCGAAATATCCGCAGGGTTGATTAATTTATGTAATATAGGGCTTGTAGTTGTATAAAGTGTCGCAACACGCTTCGATGTATCCATGGATTGCTTAATGGCAAAAGCGGCTAATGCTGCTTCATGAAAGCCACTCAAAATCAGTTTTCTTTTACCTGGGTAATAGTTAATATCTCCAACCGCATAAATACCAGAAACTGATGTTTGAAACTTTTCAGTATCGACACAAATTTGATGATGATTCATCTTTAACGCCCAATCCGCGATAGGACCAATTTTGGGTGAAAGACCAAAAAATACTAATAAATGATCAACATCTACGGTTCTTTTAATACCAGAAGATTGCACAATAAGTTTATTAAGGACATCACCATCTTTTTTGTAATCAACAACCTGTCCACTTAAAAATTGCATTTCATGATTATCACAGAGCTTTTCCATGCTATCTATACTCGCTTGAGATGCTCTAAAGTTAGTGGTTCGATGGATCAAGAGCACACTTTTTGCGATAGGCTGCAGTGTCAACGCCCAATCAAAAGCACTGTCACCGCCACCTAAAACAACAATATTTTTATCTGTATATAAATTTTTATCTTTTACCCGATAAAAAAGCTGACGGTTTTCAAATGCTTCAATACCTTTAACTTTTAACCGTACGGGTTCAAAAGCCCCACTACCTGCAGCGATTATAATTGCCCGACATTTCACCGACATACCTTTATCGGTTTTTACCCAGAATAGCTGCTCACTGACTTTATCTATTTCAATAACTTTATTAGATAGTAAATATTTTGCTTGAAATGGCGATGCCTGTTTTGCTAAACCATCAATAATGGCTTGAGCTGACGCGACAGGAATAGCTGGAATATCATAAATAGGCTTATCAGGATAAAGCTGAGAACACTGTCCGCCCAGCTCTGCAACACTATCTATTACTACCGCTTTTAATCCCTGTAAGCCTAATTCAAATATCTGAAATATGCCAACAGGACCCGCGCCAATAATGACAACATCCGTTGCTAAAGTTTTCATAGCGATAATTCCTTACTTTAGTGAGACTAAAAAAAGATACATTTAATATGTACCTTAATATACATTTGATATAATATACATGTCAAATGTACATTACGGGTATTTAACATATGAATATTTTTCAGAAATTAATTGCTCTCTTAACAGCGGTTGAAACCAAAGATACCAGTAAGAAGCCCGCAGATTTGATGCTATATTCGCTTACCGATTATCAAGAATCTAATCTGGAAAACTATCTATCTGGTTGTTGTCTAAGCAATATTTATTAAGCATGAACAAATAGCAGTTACAACTGCTAGCAATTTGACTTGGTAACTAAGCAACAGAGTTTTTACGCTTAACTAGCAATAAGCAAAATTAGTTGACCACTACTAACAGGTATCTTAAAGTTTGCTCGAAACTGAGGTGCATAGTATGCCAGCCAGCAATGACATAGGTTGTCTGAGGTATTACTGCACAAAAAGGAAATTATATGCACTTAACACGACATACTGACTACGGTATGAGAACTCTTATTTACCTTGCTCTTTTGCCAAGCGGTGAAAAAGCCAGTATCGATAAAATCAGTACTTTATATGACATTTCTAGAAACAATGTTAATAAAATCGTGCATCAACTCGGCAAAGCCAATATCATCGAAACTCAGCGTGGTAAAGGGGGCGGCTTTTTCCTAAAATTGCCTCCTGAAGAAATAAATATTGGTGAGATGGTTATTTTGCTGGAAAGTACACTCAACATTGTTGATTGCGAAACACAAAAATGTTTAATTTTACCTGCCTGTAAATTTAAGCAAATCCTTAATGACGCCACAAGAGCTTTTATTGACAGCCTAAAGGCATATACCTTAGCCGACTTAATGACAGATTCACAAGAGGACCTTATTAAGTTATTTAAACTATCAGTGTAAATAACTTATTTTAGCAGCGCTGGACTTCCCATTCATTAATCCGTAAATAGTAAACACTTAAATTTTTTGAACTTAATGACATGCTTAAAGATACTTGACACCTACCAGTTATTTTATGCCTGTTCTAGGCATCTGTGAGAAACATCGTAAATGAATTTAACTATTTGCATGTTCGTTAAAACAAATTAAACACTTCGTTACACTCCTCCCTAAAATCGCCCAACAAAAAACCATAACACATTGTATTTATTACAAAAATATATATGGCTCAATATCTGCTTAAAGTAAATACTCAATACGAAATAACTCGTGTAAATTTTATTTATAACACTAAAAATCAGGAGAGTAATATGGGTCCTACTGCGAACAAAAGTCGCTTTTTGATGCCCTTTGCGCTGAGCCTTTTCTTAATCACGGCAAATTCTAACGCTGAGAGCGTTAGGTTTGGAAATTTGCCAACCGTAAAGGTCGATGAAGCAAAAGCGGCGCTAGGAAAACGTTTATTTTTTGATGCAAGACTTTCAGGCGATACATCCACATCGTGTGCAAGTTGTCACCAACCAGACAATGGATTTTCAAGTAAAGAAGCATTATCCCCTGGTTACCCCGGAAACAATCTTTTTAGAAATGCACCTACATTAATTAATACAACATTCAAAAAAAGTTGGATGCATGATGGCCGAATAGGTACAAACCTAAATGATGTCACTCGTGAAATGATCACTGAAGATTACATCATGAATATGGACATGCGATTAATGCAAGAGCGTATTAAACAAGATCCTATATATATCGAAATGTTTAAAGAAGCAGGATATGGAGAACCCTCAAACGGCAGTGTTCGAAAAGCAATTCCTGAGTATTTGAAAAGCTTAGTGAGTTCAACAACCCCTTTTGATACCTATAAGATGACTGCAACTGCCAAACGTGGTTTTGAGTTATTTAAAGGCAAAGCTGGTTGTTCAGGCTGTCATAACGGACCTCTCTTCTCAGATGGTAATGCATACAATACTGGGGTTCCTGAAAACTTGAACATTTTTACTGATGTCTCTCGACATCAAGCATTTATCGCTTTTAACATGTTTATGGGTAATGAGAATTATATGAATCTGAAAAGAGATGTTGGTGCTCATGTCCGTTCACATAAGGCTGATGGCAGTGATATTGGAAAGTTTATGGTGCCAACTTTACGTGAGTTAAAGTATACCGCGCCTTATATGCATAACGGTATGTTTTCTAGTCTTGAAGAAGTTGTGGCCTTTTATAATGCAGGTGGCGAACAAGATAAAAACAAAGATGAACGTATAAAGCCACTGAACTTGAGCAAACACGAACAAATGGCGTTAGTCTCATTTCTAAAATCACTTTCTAGCGACACCCCTTTAACGACAGATAAGCATGTTTGGACGAAAAGCGATTATAACTATGAAGTCATTTCTAATTGGCTAGATGTTAAAAATTAGGTGGGAATAATAATGAATACAAATAAAGTAAGAAATAGACTGAGTAAAACTTGTTTTCTAATATTGCCATTGATGTTAACTGCTTGTAATACCAATACTTCTGTTGCAGCACCAATGCCAGAAAACATATCGAATAAAAAGGTAAGCAACAAAAATAATGATGTTGACCAAGCACTAGTTAAATTAATTATAGATGCTAAAGCAACAAGAAAAATTCCTAAACAAGAAAACATTAACTTGGCTGGTAAAGTTTACCCAGCATTAGCGCCTTTAGGTCCAGTACCTGAGCCTAAAGATAATCTAATGACACCAGAAAAAGTTGAGTTAGGTAAGATGTTATTTTTCGACGGAAAGCTCGGTGGAAATACTTCAACACCATGTGTTTCATGCCATTTACCTGAAACTGGTTGGGATTTTCCTGCCGACATTTCAATGGGGTATCCAGGAACTGTTCACTGGAGAAACTCACAAACTATAGTTAATTCAGCCTATTATGGAAAACTATTTTGGGCAGGTTCGTCCAAGTCATTAGAGGCACAAGCCAAAGGTGCAGCAAAAGGTGCTGTTGCTGGAAATGGTGAAGATGATTTGATGGAAGCTCGTCTAGCGCTTGTTCCTGATTATGTTAAACGTTTTAAACAAGTCTTTGGTGATGATTGGCCAAAAGTTAGCAATGCCTGGAAAGCTATCGCGGCTTTTGAACGCAGCTTAGTACAACGTGATACACCGCTAGACAATTATTTATTAGGTGATAAACAGGCACTAACTGAAGAGCAAATCAAAGGTAAGACTTTATTTGAGGGAAAAGCACAGTGTATTGCTTGCCATAATGGTGCCTTAGCCAGTGACGAAGCTTTTTACAATATTGGCGTGCCAAGTAACAAGCGCTGGGAAAGTGACTCCTTAGCCCAAATAACTTTCCGTTACGAAATGTACGCTAAAGGTTCTAATGAAACATTATATCGTAGTGCTAAAGCAGATCCTGGAGTCTACTTTCGTGGAAAAATGAAAGATATGAAAGGAGCTTTTAGAACGCCATCATTACGGTACACCAAGTATACGGCGCCTTACATGCACAATGGTACTTTAGAAACTATGGCAGATGTGGTTGACTTTTACGATCGCGGTGGTATTGCCGAAGATGGAAGAACTTCAGGTTACGCACACAATAAAAGCGAATTAATTAAACCGTTAGGATTAAATCAACAAGAAAAAGCACAACTACTAGCTTTTCTAGAGGCTTTTTCAGGAAATAAAATTGGTCTTACTCGTCCTGACATTCCAGACTATCAACCATTGTTTACCGAACAAGAATTGTTGGAGGCAAAAAAATGAGCACTATAAATTCAGATAAACTCGACTCAAGAGATGACGCGATTGAACATGGCAAGTGCATGGTGTCTCGTAGAGAATTCTTAGTTTATTCAGGTGTAGCAACAGCAACAACTATGGTTGCAGTTTCACTTTTTCCTGGAATTGCTAGCGCTAGAGAAATCAATGCAAGAGTTACAGGGTATCCACGTAAGAAAATTGCGACGATGAGTCAACTAAAAGATAATAAAACCTTTGATTTTAACTATCCAGATAACGGCCCTAATTCACAAGCTATGCTCATTAAAGCGGGTATTGAGTGTGGAGGAGGTGTTGGTAAACAAAAAGATATCGTCGCTTTTAGTTATATGTGCACACATCAAGGTGGTCCTTTAATGGGATCATATAAAGTAACTGGTGAACATCGCACAGTAGGTCAATGCCCTTTGCATTTATCAACCTTTGATATTAGACGTCATGGAATTATCGTTTCAGGACAAGCTTATGAAAGTTTGCCACAAGTGTTATTAGAGGTTGATGGTGATGATATATACGCTGTAGGCGTTATGGGACTGCTATTCGGTCGCACAGACAACTTGATGTTAGGATAGGAGAACAAAAATGACTACTAATTTTTATATTCCAGAAGATCACGCGCCTTTACCACCAAAATCAGCAGAAATAATCACTACAGCCTGTGATTATTGCATTGTTGGCTGTGGTTATAATGTTTATCGTTGGCCACTAGAGGTCGCTAATGGCGGCGTAAAAGCACACCAAAATGCATTTGGGGTTGATTTCCCGACATCAGCGCTACAAGCATGGGTAGCCCCCACACAACACAACGTAATTATGCATGAAGGGAAACCTCATAATATCATTATCATTCCCGATAAAGGGAATAAACACATCAACAAAAATGGTGATTCGAGTATGCGCGGTGGTTTGTTAGCGCAAAAACCCTATAACCCCAAAACAGGAACCCGCGATCGTTTAACTCAGCCACTACTTAGGATTGGAGGTCAATTACAACCAGTTCCTTGGGGTTTTGCTCTTGATATTGCCGCTGAAGTTGGAAATCATGTAAGGAAAGTGCATGGTGATAATGCATATGGAGTAAAATCATTTTCGTATCAATATATTGAGAATACTTATGCGGTAACCAAATATGCATTACGTCACGTAAACACCGCAAATTTCAGTTTTCATGATACCCCATCCGACGTTACATCAACTCCTGGTTTTCGAGATGCTGGTTTTGATAACTTTGCCCCTGCTTACGATGACTGGGCTAGTGCTGATACTTTAATGGTGTGCGGCACTGACCCTTATGAAACTAAAACGGTTTTATTTACACAATTCATGATGCCGGCAATATTATCTGGTATGAAAACAGTGATTTTGAATCCACGAGAAACGGCCGGTATAGCTTTTATGAAAAAGCATGGAGGTTTGCACTTGGATGTTAACCCTGGTTCAGATAACTTAGTTTTAGGTGCCATATTAAAAGTTATTATGGAAAATGGTTGGCAAGACAAAGAGTGGATTGATAAGTGGGTTAACAACCAATGGGAGTCAAATTCAGGCTTCGGGCAAGGTACTCGCAACACCCCTTGGCAATGGCGAACAACCTGGGGGAAATTCCAGACAAAAGGTTATGAAGACTATAAAAAATGGGTATTTGAACAAAAAGAATATGACCCAAAATATGCGGCTGAAGTTGCTGGAATAGATATTGAAAAAATTTATAAAGCAGCTGAAATGCTGGCGAAACCGAAAGCAGATGGCACACGTATCAAATCATCAATTGCCATTGAAAAAGGGTTTTATTGGTCAAATAATACCGGAAATACCAACGCAATCAGTTCTTTGGCTACCATAATTGGAGCAGGTGGTAGAGCAGGACAGGTGATTGGACGATTGGGCGGGCATCAACGTGGTGGTTTAGGTGGAGGTAAATTACCACGTAACAAATCACCAGAGAAAGTACCTGGTCGTCGTCGTAGAGCACTTGATACTGACCGTTGGACTTATTCAGGACATACGCGTTTTGCTCATGTTATTGGCACGACGTGGATTCAATCAATGTGTGGTACTCAAGGATTACAGAAAAAGTTCTGGGAACTTGTAACTAGAAATCCTCACCAAGTATATACCTATGATAAAAAAGAGATTATTGAAACGCTCAAAAAACGTGCTGACTCTGGAGGTATGGTGGTAATTAACCAAGATATTTACCTTCGAGATCCCATAGGTGCCAAATTTGCAGATATAGTGTTTCCTGCAGCTGGCTGGGGTGAAGAAGATTTTATCCGCGCCAATGGTGAGCGTCGCTTAAGACTTTATCAAAAATTCAATGACGCACCAGGCCAGGCAAAACCTGATTGGTGGATCATTAGTCAACTGGCAAAACGTATGGGGTTTGATGGTTTTGACTGGAAGAACTCGAATGATGTTGCCGAAGAAGCTTCACGTTTCTCCCGTGGATCACGCAAAGACTTTCATATGGTTAAAATTGCCGCTCACAAAGAGGGGAAAACCTTACATGAAAAACTACGAGAATTTGGTACTGATGGCATTCAAGGACCTGTATTTTATAATTATGATACAGGTAAATTAGTTGGTACAAAACGTTTGCATGATACCGAATTAATGCAAGACAAAACACGTTTAAAAGAGATGGGGCTCGAAAATGGACCTAAAGGGGCAAATGTCTTAGGTAAAAAGTTAACTCACTTTAACAGTCAAACCGGTAAAATCAATCTACAGAAACACCCTTGGAATCTTTTTTCTGACTTCTATGAATGGATAACGCCCAAGGAAGATGAACTTTGGTTTTCAAATGGTCGTATCAACGAAATTTGGCAATCTGGCTTTGATGATGTCGAACGACGTGCATATACCATTCAACGTTGGCCTGAAAACTGGGTAGAAATCAATCCTGAAGATGCTAAAAAGCGCGGAATTGAATCTGGCGATCAAGTCATGATGTACTCCGATCGTGTCGCTGCTTTTAAAGATACCATTCTAGGTGTACACGGTAATGACTTTCAGTTCAGTAGTCTTATGAAGAATGGTCATATTGAGTTGAGCAAAGCCGCAGTAACAGCTGTTGCTATCGTCACACCTTGCGTTAAAAAAGGTGTGCTTTACGCTAATATGATGGATATGCGCCAACCAAGCAATTCATTAACAGCCCGTGTTGTAGATCAGATTTCTGGTAACTATAACTTCAAAATGGGTGTTGCTAACATTCGAAAACTAGGAGAGAGTAAATATAAATCTGAATTCCGCAGTTTTTCATTTGCTCCTAGAAATATCGTTTAAATCATTTATGGGGAGTTAGCTCCCCACAATCTACACCCTTTAGGGGAATAACATGTTAAATAAAAAACTCTTTTCCATCGGTGGAGTCTTTGCTGCCGCCTTAATTTCAACCACAACCTTGGCAGATGTACCATTAGATGACGGAAATAAAGTAAAACTTTTTGGTGATATGCGTATACGTGCTGAACGAGATGACAGTGAAAAGTCCAATGGCTCTGAACGCGATCGTGAACGTCTACGATATCGCGCTCGCTTAGGAATCAAATACGAAGTAGCAAACAATTGGTTAGGGCAAATGCGTATAGCAACTAACGCTTCAAGCCTTAATTCACCACATGTTAATTTTAGTACCGTCAAAGTCGAAAATGACAAAGTGGTAGGTGATGATAACGACGCAGATATCGGTTTTGATCAAGCTTTCATTGCTTATACTGGTGTTGATGATTTAACTTTAGTTGCAGGGAAAACGCCTCTTAATTTCATAAATAGTACTGAAGTATTCTGGGATGCAGATATAAACCCAACAGCACTTGCAGCAACCTATAAGGTAGGTAAATTCACTTTTAATGGTGCCTACGCTACGCTTGTTGAAGGCAATTGGAATGATGATATTGATGCTACGTTCGCTCAAGCTGTTTTCAATACTAATTTTGCACAAAGTGAATTACTACTAACGTTAGGTGGAGCTAAGGTAGATAGCGGTAATATTTTTAATGCAGAAAACTATTTTATGGCAATGGCTGATTGGAAAACAGACAAAGTCAGATTCATTACTGAGTATATTGTCTCGGACGCTGATATTGAAGATACTGCCTATACATTTCAAGCACGTTATTCATTTAATAATGGTTGGGGTATACGTGCTTATTGGTTACATGTTGAAGCCTTTTCAACCATCGGAGATGGTACAGTGTCGCAAGACGATTTTCCAAATCCAGGCAATACAGGTGTCTCTAATTATAAAGGCTATCGCCTACAACTTGACTACAATGTTAATCCAAAAGTCGCTATTGATTTACGTTTATATAGTATGAAGCGCTTAACAGACAAAGCGCTCCTTCCAGAGAGTATTAGTGATGCGATTTTCAATGAAAATGAGCGAACTCGCTTACAACTCAATGTTAATTATAAATTTTAACCATTGAAAGCTATTAATCAGTTCACTTAACGAATGAAAAAAGGAAATCTTTCGATTTCCTTTTTTCTTAATAGTGTAAGTATAAAATTTAACGAATCGTTAAATTTTATACTTACAACCAAAACGAACAAATTAATTGATTTATTTTTCAATAAGTTAGATATGTCATCAATATGGTTTGGTTCTTGCTGAGCATACTATATATAAATAAAAATCATCTGGAGAATTCATGATGGGAAGAGAAGCTGTAATAAGTAACTTATTAACTTGGCTCGACAAAGGTAATGAAGCTGACCGTTTTTACACAGTTAGAGCATTAGCAAATTTAAATGCAACAGAAACTAGCCAACAACTGATTGAACGACTAGGTGATGATGATGATGATGTTTGTACCGAAGCGGCGTTAGCGCTAGGTAAATTGGCTTGTAAAGACGCCATTCCTGTTTTAAAACAGGCAATGAGTAATCATGATTTAGGGGATGTAAGAATTGCAGCAACAAAAGCATTATCAAACATAGGAACTGATGATGCGCTTGATATCTTGCTAGGGCTTGCGCAGGAACGACCCGCTGGAATGGAAGAATATAACCTCGATGGCTGGGATGACTATTGGGATATTCAGCGCATAGCGATTATTGGTATTGGCGACCATCAAGTTTCAAAAGCAGTACCTGTGTTAACCCAGTTATTAAAATCAGAAAGTTGCCAAGATTTAGAACCAGAAATTTTAACAGCCTTAGCAAAAGCCGATCTAAAAGGAGTAGAGTTTCTTCTATCGATTTTAGCAGAAAGCTCAAATCGAACAATTAGACGTGCTGTAAGTGCCCTAGCGCAATGTAAAAGTGAACATTACGCACTTTGCTTAAATGAAATAGTTAAATTAATAAGCCACCAAGATGCCCATGTAAGATTAGCCGCTTGTCAAACGTTAGGTCATTTTTCTTTGTACGAAGCATTTGAGCCTCTAGCACACTGTTTTGCAGACACCGATACTGATGTCGCGGAGGCTGCAATTCTTTCCGTAATAAACATTGCTCGCTCACTTCCTGATGGCTTAAAAGCTATCTCCCCACACATGCTATTATCGATAGCGAAAGAAGCTAATGACAATGCCTGTAAAGCACTATTTAAAATTGCAGGTGAAATGTCGGCTTATGCTGATGAAATGACAGCGGCAGATTATAAATTTTTAACACAATTTATAACACACTCGGATGAAGAGCTCATGTTATTGGCAGCAAAATTGCTGTTTAATAAAAATAATACTTCTTTTCAGGATATATTTATTGAACTGATTAGTAATAAAGCGTTATCAAGCCATATTCGTCGAGATTTAATTCAATACTATGCTATACATATTAAAAATGATGAAGTAACTCTCGCGCCAATAATTAGCCTATTAAATGAAAAAGACAATGTTGTGAGAACCGCAGCATTGGAAGTTATTGCAAAAACGGCAAAACTCCCTTTTGATGATGAGTTTAACCCTGCCGAATGCTGTTTGTATCACTTAGTTATCAATAAAGAGCTCCCCACTCAAGCTACGAGTATGGAGGCATTATCAACAAAAGAAATAAAAATAAACAATAATATAAAAGCTGAGCAAGTGATCCCAGTAACAGTTATTGAAACAGATACCATTGAAAATAACGATACTATTGATAATTTGATGTCTGAAATAAAACAAGATATTGGCAGCCAACCTGAAATTGAACTTTCAGAAGATACTCCTGTAGTCACTTCAACTTTGGCTGCTATTGGTGCTACGGCGATTAATGAAGCAATTAATCCCGCGGCAAAGGAAATAGATCAAGATCAACGCTTACGTCAATTATTAGAAGAACAACCTAAAGAAATGGTTGAGTTCAATGGCATCGTTGAAGAACACCTACAAAGTGGAAACAAACTAGGTTATTCAAGAAAGAAAAATGCTCGTATTGCTATAATCAATAATCAGGTTCTTGCTGCTCAAGCACTCGCTTACTACCCAGTAAAATCGACTGTACAGCTTATTTTAGAAAGTTTAAGGACCCCTGATATTGAACTCAATATCGCTTTATTAACGGCCCTTAATCGAATTGTTGAAAATGATCTTAAAATTAAAGGTCTAAGTAATATAGTCGGTATTTGCTCAACGTTATTATTTGGAGGAAATGAGGAGATTCAATATTTGGCAGCTAAAATATTAGGACAATTGAAACATCGCCAAGCAATTCCAGCTTTACAAGATGCTTTAGCAAACGGAGATCAAAATGTCCGTATTCAATCAATTCATGCTTTGGGCGAATTAATTTCTAAAAAAGCCAAGCATATTTCTGCTCAACAGCATGTGGTGCGCGATGAAAACAAAGATGAAAGTAGAGATGAGAAAAGCATTCGATTAGTGATAGCCTGTTTAGATGATCCTGAATACGGTGTTCGAAAAGCAGCGGTTATATTTATTCAAAACCTTAAAATTCCTCTTATCGAAAAACTTGTCGATACCGGTTGTGTTGATGGTGGTGTTTTAGCTGGAACTGTAGGTAAAGCTTTAAAGGTTATTGATACAGTCAAGGCTACTAAAGTGATATTATCTCGTCTATCTTCTAGTGAAGAATTTAGTCAGCGCAAATATTTGTTTAATCAATTGGAATATCTCTATGGAGTAAGTCAGTTTTCAACAGCTCAATAACTATTAGTGCACATTTTTTATCATAGCTGTTTCTCAATCACTACTATCTTAAATTTGGAGAAAATGATTTGGCCCATCGCCGTTTTGCTATTGCTTTAACAAAAATATTGCTACCAACAATCTTATTCATCAGCATTATTATTGTTGTCGATTATGATAGTACATTAGACAGTAAATGGCAGTCTTTAATAAAGCAGCAAAAGAGCGCGGTTGAGGCTGGCCGCATAGCAATTCAAGCAGATCTTGAACAAGTTTTAGGAGACACTAGCGTCCTATCTTCCGGATTTCGAGTGTTTGACTATATAGACTTTAAGGCAGAAGAATCACTCAAAACACAATTTTTAAGTTTTAGTAAAAATAAACCTCGATATGTACAAATCCGCTTTATTGATAATAAAGGTATGGAGGTCATTCGAGTAGAGCGAAGTAAAAACGGTTATGCGCTGCCTATTCGCAAATCAAAATTACAAGATAAATCTTCTCGATATTATTTTAATCAAGCAAATAGCTTAGCTTACAATGAAAGTTATATTTCACCTATTGATTGGAATATGGAAAACGGAAAAATAGCTCAACCACTGACCCCTACAGTTCGTTTCGCAATGCCTGTATTTAACAGTTTTTCTCGACGACAAGGGGTGGTGGTGATCAATTATTTAGCAAGTCATTTAATTTCTCGTTTTATCGAAGCTTCCGGACTACATCAACAACAATTGTTTCTAATTAATGACAAAGGACAGCTACTCTATTTACAAGATAAAAGCTCTGGGGCTGAATGGGTCTTAGGGAAAATAAAAAGCTTAAAAGAAATATATCCTTCATTATGGCAGCAAGTTGAGAATGACTTACAAGGGCAAATGAAAGTTGACAGCGGTTATTATACCTTTACTTCGGTTAGATCTAAGACAAATGTTAAAAACACAGGAAATAATGATTGGATTTTAATATCTCAGTTGTTGCCTACTGAGTTAAATGTTACCAGACAAGAATTCTTTGACCATAGATTTCCTTTATATTCGGCAATTTTTGTAATTTGCTTCATTTTAAGCGTTATCTACACTCGAATAAAAGTCAGTCATCAAGAAACAATAAAAAGGACTCAATATGAGCAACGTTTTCGACAGATATTGGAAGGACTAAAATTAGCCGCAATTATTATTAGCCCCAATGGAAAACTAGTTTTTGTTAATCAATATTTTTTAACTCAATTAGGGTGTAAGAAAAAAGATATTTTAGAAAAAGATTGGTGTTTATCCTTTATGGAAAAAGAAAACATTCATGAACTAGCACAAGTATCTGCTCTCATTAGTAACCCTAAAGAACAACTTTCTCTAGAATTTAGAGTATCAAATAATCAAGTTAAAGGAAGAACTTACAAGTGGACATCTAGTTTTTTCACTGATATTAATGAAAGCCAAGAGTATTTAACTCTTATTGGGGATGATATTACAGATCAATTAGAGCTAGAAATAGAACGGAATAAATTGTTTCAAGTTGTAGAGCAAGCAGCTATCACCGTTATGATCACTAATTTAAAAGGTATTATTACTTATGTTAACCCTAATTTTACTGACATTACTGGATATAGTAGTTCAGAAGCCTTAGGCAGATCCCCTTCCTTTTTAAAAACAGTAAAAACAGATGCTAATACTAATACTGAAGTTTTATGGAAAACTATAGAAAATGGCGGTATATGGCATGGAGAATTTTGTAACCGCAAAAAAAATGGCCAAGAGTATTGGGAGGCAGCAACAATCTCTTCAGTTAAAAATAAACAAAATGAAAACATTGCTTATATTGCAGTAAAGCGTGATATTACCGAAGAGAGAAGATTGTCGTTAGTGCTGCAAAAGGAACAAGAAAATAAATTAAAACATGAGCATGATGCTGTTGTTGGTCGAATGGCTTATATGATTGCGCACGATTTAAGGAACCCCTTATCTTCTATAAAAATGACTATGCAAATGCTTCCTCAACAGTTAGCCGATACCAAACCTGAAATTATAGAGCTAACTGAAATATCTTTAGAGCAGATTCAATATATGGAGAATATTCTTACTAGTTTGCTCGCGTATGCTCGTCCGGATAAGAATAAGCATCAATGGCTTGAGCTTGGAAATATCATTCAAACGGTGTTAGACAGTGAGCTTAAAATCGAAAAATATAAAACGGTAAACATTAACTATGACACTGAAAATGACTTACCTCAATTACATGCAGATGTGACTAAAATGAGGCAAGTTTTTCAAAATTTAATTGTTAATGCAATTGATGCAGCCCTAATCGATAAAAATAACACTCCCAGAGTAGATATTTCTATCGGGATGGTGATGATGGCATCAGGTGAAAAACTAAGAGTTATCATTAGCAATAACGGTGAAACTATTGCTCCTTTTATGGATAAAAAAATATTCGAACCTTTCTTTACCACAAAAGCCAAGGGTACAGGTTTAGGTTTAACGATAGTGAAAAATATTATTAGTTATTATAATGGTGAGATAACATTAAAAGCTCACCAGGATGGTGGAACATATTGTACTGTAATTATCCCTATCCACTCAAAAAGGATTAATAAAAATTAAATGTTAAAGAAACTATTAATAATTGATGATGAAGTAGCGATTTGTAGAACGCTACAAATATACTTTAAAAGTCAATCTTTTGAGGTTCATATTGCACATGATGCGCAAACAGGTGAAAAACTAGCCTCCATAGTAAACCCTCATGTTATTATATTAGATATTTGTATGCCGGGTAAAAGTGGCTTAGAGCTTTTACCTAGCTTAAAATCTCAGTTACCTGATAGCCATATTATTATGGTGACTGCATTTCATGATATGGAAAATACCATTGAAGCAATGCAACAAGGTGCTGATGAATATATTCATAAACCTATTGATCTTAATGAAATCAATACTGCTGTTAACAGAGCGATGATGGTATGCGCAAGAAAACGTAAAGATATTATCACCATAAATAATGTAGAACTTAATCATGAGAACCAGAAAAAAATGGTTGGTGGTTCTAAAGCAATGCTTGAAGTTTTTAAAACCATAGGCCGCATTGCTCGTACACCTACAACGGTACTCATTACCGGTGAAAGCGGCACAGGTAAGGAAATGGCCGCTCGCGCTATTCATACTTCTAGCCAAACACCTAAAGGACCATTTGTCGCTATAAATTGTGCCGCTATGGTTGAAAACTTAATTGAATCTGAAATGTTTGGTCACATGAAAGGCGCTTTTACTGGCGCTATCTGCAATCAGCTAGGTAAGTTTGAACTTGCCAATGGTGGTACAATTTTTCTCGATGAAATAGGTGAACTTTCACAAACGTTACAAGCAAAACTGTTGAGAGTTCTGCAAGAAAAAGAATACACCCCTATAGGAGGTAAAGAAACAAAACATACCACTGCACGTGTACTATCCGCAACTAATAGAAACTTACTTGAAGAAGTTAAGGCTGGACGTTTTCGCGAAGATTTATATTATCGCCTACAAGTCATCAATTTGAACATGCCGCCACTGCGAGAAAGAAAAGAGGAATTATTTCAACTAATTTCAGTGCTACTCGCACAAATAAATAGTCAACTAAATCGAAATGTTACCCAATTAACTAAAGAAGTCATGGTTGCGTTTCAAAAATATTCATGGCCAGGTAATATTCGAGAATTAGAAAACTTATTAACTAAAGCCGTTACGATCACACATGGTTCAATAATTAGTTTGGATTTATTGCCGCAACTAATTAATGATGATCGAAATATTTGTATTTTTACTGAAGATGTAGAGCCTCAGAAAGACAGAACTGTTCAGAAAAATGAAGATACATTGATGGATATAGAAAAACGGCATGTTATTAAAGTATTAACACAAACAAATTGGCATAAAGGAAAGTCTTGCGAACTTTTAGGCGTATCACGCCCTAGGTTACAACGATTAATCATTCAATATAGTTTACAACAACCTAGATCATAAGCTATTGTAAACATAGACTTATTGAATGGCATATAAACAATCAAACTATTTACTGCTATTTTTTTGCCTCTAATGAATTTAAATAAGCGGTTATAAATATTCAATATTTTTCTCAGTTAAGCTTGCAACCGTACCGTACATCACTGCGGATTGTCCACCCTTGCGTTGCCCTGTTTTATAACTGCTTAATGCGGATATTAAATAAACAGCTTTTTGTCCGGCAAGGTTTGGATATTGTTGATTCCTAGCCATACCAGTTTGCCCATGACTGCCTGCGCAAAGCGTAGATTTTTGCTATCCTTGCGCTGCTATGTTTCCATCAGCATAACTAAATAAAGAACAAGATAATACTTCCTAAATCGGATTAAAATCAAATAAACACACTTTTCACACTCACATAAAAAAAATATAACACTATTAAATCAATCTATTATAACTTCATATTCAAAAAAATATAATAAACTAACATACCTAATACCAAGTTTATTAAGTTTGTTCCTACTCAGCGCTTACCAAGGGTGATTTTAAAAACATTACAGGCCATGCTATTGATTTCTATAAGGTTCTCACAGGGGCATGAGTCATTAGAGCAACGCAGGAGCAGTTATCGAGAATAACCATTATCTTCAACTAATGCCTTGCCAACATGGATGTTGGTGCTTAGGTTCAGTCTGGGGCTGTGAACCTGTGCCGCTAAAGCTTTTAAATTTCACTGAGTGGGAAGAAACTTAGTAAAGTTGCTATCACTACTACTTAATTCAAAAAACCCGACTACGAATTGACAGTACAAGCTGTTAATTCGTAGCCGGGGTTTTTAGACTGAATGCTATATTATCTAGACAATCAGCGGGAAACGTAGAGCACTTGCCTAGTGAACACATTAATATAAATTTTCACTATAAATTTTCTTCGGCAAATGATGCCAATCGGCTGCGTACTACACCATTTAAATTGATGGTACTACTACCAGGAAAGTCCTTAAAACGCTCAACAATATAAGTTAAACCTGAAGTTACTGCGGTTAAATAATTACTATCAATTTGTGCCAAATTACCTGAACAAACTAACTTGGTGCCTTCACCGCAACGGGTAATAATGGTCTTTAATTGTGAAGCGGTAAGGTTTTGACATTCATCAAGTAATACTAAGGAGTTCTGAATACTGCGGCCACGCATAAAGTTAACCGACTTAAACTGAATATTAGCTTTGTCCATAATATAATTAAGGCTGCCATTCATATTCTCATCTTGTTTGTGCAGTACTTCTAATGAATCGGTTATCGCCGCAAGCCAAGGTGCCATTTTCTCTTCTTCGGTACCCGGTAAAAAACCAATTGATTCCGCTATTTCTGGTGTACTACGGGTGACTATAATCTTATCGTAAAGCCCGCGTTCTATCACTTGTTCTAACGCTGTGGCTAATGCTAACAAAGTCTTACCGCACCCTGCTGGTCCTGTCAAAATGACTAAATCAATGGTCGGATCAAGTAAAGCATCCATCGCCATGCCTTGATAGATGTTTTTCGGGTGAATGCCCCAAGCCTGTTTTGCCATCAAGCGCTCACGGCTCAAATCTGTTATTGCTAAGTTCTCATTATCCCAGCCAGTCACCTTAGCGGCAAAGTGTTCGCCTTCATCAATCAAATATTCATTCATGTAACGGTTAGGTAAAACATCACGTTTAATATAATGAGTCGTATTGCGCCCTTCCGTTTCACTTTCACACTTCTCAACATGTTGCCAAAAATCACCTGAAAATTGATGATAGCCTTTGGTTAAAAATTTAATATCATCAATTAATTGATCACTGCGGTAGTCTTCAACAAAAGCGAGGCCTGCTCCTTTGGCTTTTAAGCGCATGTTGATATCTTTAGTGACTAGCACAACCTTATTTTTAGGATTTTTGGATTGCAAATAAATAGCGCAACTAATAATGCGGTTATCATTTTCATTGAAAGACAATTTAACCTTACTTTCCTCTAAGGCGTAATCATTAAAAATAGACAAACAACCACTGGGGTGTAACTCATCATTTTGGGGTAATTTAACCCCCGCAAGTACTTGCTCAGGTGAGGCATTAACCAGAATATCTTCAAGCGCTCTGATCGCTACTCGCGCATCACGACTGACATCTTTCTGGCGGTCTTTGATGGAGTCGAGTTCTTCTAATACCGTCATAGGTACCACGACATCATGTTCTTTAAAGGAGAGAAAAGCGAAAGGTTCGTGAAGTAATATATTGGTATCTAAAACATAAATAATTTTTACTGCTGTCATATGAAAGTCCTTTACCAAGTGAAGGCCCCACAGCATGCTTGTTATAAACTGCTGCTAGAAACCACAAAAAGTTGATAACTCATCTAACCAAAAACAATTTAATTACCTGTTTGTTCTTACCATTGTGCTTACAATCATAAAAACAGCTCGCGCTACTAAGCTTATAACTACTTTGACAGTTTATTTTCCTGTAAGCAAGTCGCTTTATTAAACAAAGTAACATCCATGGCATTTTAATGACAGCAGCGAGCTCAGCTATCTGCGAATAGATATTACTAACAAGGCTCAGTTAAGCCTTCCGTACTACAGCGTACTGAATTTAAGGAATAAAAATTATAAACAGCTGATAATTAAACGCATTAAATATAGTAAAGGCTTTTTACTTTAACTAGAACTCAACTCACACAGAAACGCTAATGGTCATGATTGCCAAAGTAAAATTCAATTCTATAAGTTTTAATCAAAAAAAGTGCCCTTTTCCGGATTTATTTAATGATCACTTCTATGATTAACGATACTATAGCGCCTTTTTTTTGACATGTATTTATTACGCGAATTATTGAATTGGAGTTTTTTCTATGACATTTTACCCTGGGCAGCGCTGGATTAGTGATAGTGAGTCAGATCAAGGACTAGGTACCGTTACCGCAGTCGAAGGTCGTTTTGTTACTATCGTGTTTACGGCAACTGGGGATGCAAGACAATACGCCATAGACAATGCACCACTCACGCGAGTTATATTTAATGCTGGCGATAGTATTCCAAGCCATGAAGGTTGGTCACTAACCGTTGAATCTTTCGAAGAGAGCCATAATTTACTGACTTATTTTGGTGTTCGACAAGATACCGGAGAAGCTAGTTCACTAAAAGAAATGATGATTGATCATTTTATTAAATTTAATAAGCCTCATGATCGGTTGTTAAATGGTCAAATTGATCGCCTTGATTGGTTTCGTTTACGCAAAGATTGTTTGCATCATCAATTTAGCCAACAACAATCAGATTTAATGGGCCTTAGTGGTGGTCGCGTTAGCTTGATCCCACATCAATTATATATTGCTGAAGAAGTCGGCAGTCGTTTTGCGCCACGTGTTTTACTCGCTGATGAAGTTGGCCTAGGTAAAACGATTGAAGCTGGTTTAATCATTCATCAACAATTAGTTACAGGCCGTGCCAAACGCGTACTGATCATAGTGCCAGAGTCATTAATGCACCAATGGTTGGTGGAGATGTTACGCCGCTTTAACTTACCCTTTAGTATCTTTGATGAAAGTCGTTGTGAAGAAACCTCAAGTAACGACGAAGGTGAAAGCGAAAATCCTTTCAGCTCTGAACAATTAGTACTTGTTAATCTTGGCTTTATTACTAAAAATCCACGTTGGTATGAAGCGCTTATCGAGGAAGAATGGGACTTAATGGTTGTTGATGAAGCCCATCATTTGAGCTGGCAACAAGACAACGCCAGTATTGAATACCAATGTATTGAGCAATTAGCGCAAACCATTCCAGGCGTATTGTTACTTACAGCAACACCAGATCAATTAGGCCATGAAGGTCACTTTGCCCGTTTACGATTACTTGATCCTGACCGTTTCTTCGATTATCAAAAGTTTACCGAAGAAGAGCAGCATTACACCGAAGTTGCTGATGCGGCCAATACCTTGGTTACTACTGAACCATTAGCTAACGAACAAGTCGCCACATTAACCACATTGTTAAAAGCAGCTGACGTTAGTACTTATATTGCGGCAATCAATCATCCTGAAGAAGATCAGCAAAAAAATGCTCGCCAGCACATTCTTGATCAATTGCTAGACCGTCATGGTACAGGTCGTATCTTGTTCCGTAATAGCCGCAATACGATTAAAGGCTTCCCAGGTCGTGAATTACATGCCACGCCACTTGCTATGCCAGAAGCCTATCAAGAGTCGATCAATGAACTCTTGTTATCTGGCACTGCTGAAGACTTAAAGTCACAAGCACAAGCGAAGTTTATCTTCTCTCCAGAAACCCTATTTAGCCTAGACAGCCACGAAGATTGGTATGACATTGACCCTCGCGTTGAATATTTAATTGATTTATTACAATCGCTTAAAAAAGAGAAAGTATTAGTTATTTGTGCCCATGCCCAAACAGCAATTGACTTAGAAACAGCCCTTCGTGTTAAAGAAGGTATGCGTGCTGCGGTATTCCATGAAGGTTTAAGCATATTTGAACGCGATCGCGCTGCCGCTTACTTTGCACAGGATGAAGATAGCGCGCAAGTATTGCTCTGTTCTGAAATAGGTAGTGAAGGCCGTAACTTCCAGTTCGCTCACCACTTGGTATTGTTTGATTTACCACGTAACCCGGATTTACTTGAACAACGTATTGGCCGTTTAGACCGTATTGGTCAAACTGAAACTATCCGCATTCATGTGCCATATTTTCAAGATTCAGCACAGAGCTTATTGTTTAAATGGTATAAACAGGCTTTAAATGCTTTTGAGCACACTTGTATTACTGGTCATGCTGTTTTTCAAGCCTTTGGCGATACTTTGTTTGACCTTGCACTTAGTGCTAGCTGGGACTCTAACGAGGCAGAACAGCTGATCAAGCAAAGTCATGAAAAGCATATTGCTATCAAGCAAGACCTGGAAAATGGCCGAGATAAGTTATTAGAATTACACTCTTCTGGTCAAGGTAAAGCACAAGCCTTAGTTAAAAAAATAGAAAAATTAGATCAACAAATTCATCTGCCACAATTTATGTTTCAATTGTTGGATGTTTTTGGTATTCAACAAGATGATAAAGCAGATAACGCGATTGCATTGCAACCTTCTGAACATATGCTGTGTACAAACTTCCCTTGTTTGCCTGAAGATGGCGCAACGATTACCTTTAATCGTCAAACCGCTTTAGCCGTTGAAAACTACCAACTGATCACTTGGGATCATCCAATGGTGCGTGGCGCTATGGATTTGGTCTTATCTGATGAAATTGGTAACTCAAGCATCGGCCTATTAAAAAATCCGGCACTACCTGCGGGCACATTTTTCTTAGAGTGTATATTTACCTTAGAAGCTATTGCACCAAGCAACTTACAATTAGGCCGTTATTTACCGACAACGCCTATTCGTATTTTGGTTGATAAGAATGGTAATGACCTTGCCGATAAGGTTAGCGAAGCAGTATTAGATCAGCAGTTATCACCGGTCAAGAAACAAGTGGCTTTACAATTAGTTAAAGCGCTGAAAAGCCAAGTTTCGCCACTAGTGATTAAAGCAGAAGCCCATGCTGAGCAACAAATTGCCACTATTCAACAAAAAGCATTAGTTGGCATGCAAGTCGCCATGGATGAAGAACATCAGCGCTTAACGGCATTAAAAGCTATAAACCCTAGTGTTCGCCAGCAAGAAATTGACTTCATTTTGATGCAAAAAAATGCTTTAGCTGAATATATTGCTAAAGCACAAATTAAGTTTGAAGCTGTACGCTTAATTGTTGTCAGTAACTAGCACTAAAAACTTATGACAAAGCCCGGTAACACTAGCATTTAGCTAGCCATCGGGCTTTTATTACCCTACTATTTCATCTTAATAACAACTTGACGATAAAAGCTAAATTAATATTAACCTGTTTATGTTTTTAATCTAGATCAAGCTAAAAATTTAGTCAGCTATTCAACAATACGACTCAACAACTTCTAAGGAAAATCAACATGGGTGCTAACCCTGACTTTATTTATCAGCCTCCCATGACCCCCTATCTTGATATTGTGTATCAAGACAATGATATCGTGGTGTTAAATAAACCCAGTGGCTTATTAACGGTACCGGGACGTTTACCTGAGCATCAAGACTGCTTACAAAACAGAGTGTTAAAAGTCCTGCCAAGTGCAACGGTGGTGCATCGATTAGACATGGCAACATCAGGTATTATTTTAATGGCCCTTAATAAACCTGCGCATGTTGCTATTAGTCGTCAGTTTGAAAAAAGATTAACGCAAAAAAGTTATATTGCTCGAGTTTTTGGTAAAATTGCTGAGAGCCAAGGCTCTGTTAAAGAGCCTTTAATTTGTGATTGGCCGAACAGACCAAAGCAAAAAGTTGACTATGAACATGGCAAAGCCGCACTAACGCACTATAGCGTATTAAGTTATCGTGAAAATGATGATGATCACATCACAACGTTGGTAGAACTAACCCCTGTAACCGGCCGTTCTCACCAACTGCGTGTGCATATGTTATCTCTCGGCCATCCGATACTTGGTGATCGACTTTATGCTCATGAGCAGGCACTAACGTGCAGTAATCGTTTGCAATTACATGCAAAAATGCTACAAATCAGCCACCCTGTTACAGCGCAAACCTTAACGTTTACCAAAGCCTGTCCTTTTGACTAAAACCATTAACGGTGAGTTTAAAGAAATAACGGTTCTTGTCGATAATAAGTGTATATACTTTCTCACCTGCCTTAGGAACCTTGCTTTTTATGTACTCAAAAATACAATCGCTATTATTCTTCGTCATGTTAACTGCCTTATGCTTAGCCATAAACAGCCCTGCATCCTTAGCGTTTGTCAGTGCTCAAGAAGAACAAGCCGCAAAGACTAATAAGGATACTGAAGACCTCAATAAAGCCAAAAAAAGCAGTGAAAGTAAAGCAGTAACAGATAACCCTGACTCGACAAAATCTGATAACGCGGCGCATCAACATCAAGCTATTATCAAGGCACCTATTGATGCATTTACACAACAGCAACAAGACATTGAGCATTATTTAGCAACAGAAGAAATTAGCTCTTTACTTGTTGGTAGTGAAAAATACCTTATCGCAACCAATAAACACACAACGGCGATTAATAAGGGCGTTATGGTGTTAATTCCCGACTGGCAACAAAGCATAGCAACACCTAACGCACTGAACCAATTACGCGAAGAAATCCCCAAATATGGCTGGACCACAATTACCTTACACCCTCCCCATAAACCTAATAATTACCCGTCACAAGCCTTACTAGCGGCAGAGCGCAAGACTGAAAACAGCGAAAGTTTAACCCGCTATAGTAAAAAGCTTGCTGATATTATGCTTGCCGTTATCGAACAAGCAAAAGGCTATCCTGGAGTTATCATTATCGTTGCCGAAGGTAGTCATGCCGCTCTATTGCTCGATGTTTATCAACAAAATTTACTTGCCACTCCTAGTGCAATAGTCATGCTCAGCAGCTATATGCCAACCATAGCAGCGAACAATAAAATAGCCCAACAACTTGCCGTGACCGACTACCCAATACTCGATTTATACTTAAAACGCGATAACCGCTTAGTGCTTGCCAATGCAAAACTGAGGAAAGACTCGGCAAAAAGAGAAATGAAAGTCTATTACCGACAAAAACAATTAAACAATCGGGTAACAGGATATTACCCCAAAAAAACCTTAGCAAAAGAAATTATAGGCTGGCTTAGCTCAGTAGGCTGGTAGTTTGGTTAATGCTGCTTAAGCAATGAGAAAGTTATTAAGCTCATAACAAGCTAAGCTGTATGTTATAAAATTGATAACATACAGCTGGTACTACGGTTAACTTAAACCAATCTATATTGTCGTTAAATCCCTATATCTAGAAAACTTTTCACTATATTAATAAGGTTTTGTTTCGGCATCTAAGCTTTGTCCCTTACGAAATAGGTTGGCGATATCTTCTTTAATTAAATAGAGCGCTGGAATTAAAAACAGCGTGATAACCGTAGCGAAAACAATACCAAAGCCTAATGATATTGCCATCGGTATAATAAATTGCGCTTGCAAACTTTGTTCAAAATATAATGGAAAAATACCAAAAAACGTGGTCAGAGACGTCAGTAATATCGCTCTGAATCTTTGTGTACCGGCCTGACTGACAATGTCGAACATGCGCATGCCTGAGCCTTTAGCTTTATTAATAAAGTCGACCATAATCAAGCTGTCGTTTACCACAACCCCCGTTAAAGCAATAAAGCCAAACATCGACATCATATTAATCGTACGGCCAAGCAACCAATGGCCAATAATGGCACCAATAATACCAAAGGGAATAACCGACATAATAACCAAAGGCTGACTATATGACTTAGTCGGAATGGCAATTAAGCCATAAATCAAAAACAAAGCCCCTATCGCAGCAAAGCCAAGTTGCGATAAGAAATCAGCTTGATCCTTACTGGCTCCTTCAATACCATAATTGACACTAGGATAATCTGCTAAAATTTCTGGTATGTAGTCATCATTCATTTCCGTAACAACTTTTCTTGATTCAACCTTTTCACTGTCAATATCAGCAGAAATAGTAATTGAACGCTTTTGATTAATACGGGTAATGGTAGAGAAGCCTTGGCCAATTGCGATATTAGCCACTTGATAAAATGGTACTTGTTCACCACTGGCAGTTCTGATCCACATTTCTTCTAAATCAGATACCGATAAACGGTCAGCTTCAGGATAACGCACCATCACTTTCAATTCATCGCGTCCACGCTGAATACGCTGCGCTTCATCACCATAAAAAGCTTGCCTGACTTGCTTAGCTAAGCTCGACAACGTTAAACCTAGTACCTCTGCTTCAGGTTTAATGCTGAGTTTAATTTCTTGACTGCCACGACTAAACGAATGACGGACATCGTAAACCCCATCATAGCTATTTAACTGCGCTTGAATAGCCTCTGCTGCGGCTTCGAGCTCAGTATCATTTTGCCCGGTTAGCTGAAACTCAATAGCGGCACCGCCGCCAGCATTAGTGCCAGCAAAAAATCGTAATTCTTTGCTGCCGGGAATTTCGCCAATTTCATCACGCCACAGCTTCTCTATTTCGTAGGCATCAAGCTCACGTTGATCCGGTTTGACTAACTCTAACAAGACACTGGCACTGGTATTACCATTGGTAAAGACCATTTTATGCTTAATAAAGCTAACACCTTCATACTTATTCTCTTCAGCAATCGTTTTAACCGCCTGTTCCACTCTGGCTATGGCTTTATTGCGTTGATGTGCAGCAGAGCCGTCCACCATAGTAATATTACCTTGAATAAAGTCGCTTGGAATATTAGGAAATACTTCTAATTTGACAAATGCGCCCACAATAAGACTAATAGATAAAATTAAAATCGCGACAAATATCGCCATGGTGTTGTAACGGGCAATTAATGCTTTTTCAAGCAGCGGTTTGTAGATTGAATGAATAAAGTTTTCTAATCTATCTTTAAAACGCATTTGAAAGCGTTCAAGAATATTGGCTTTATCTGCGGTTAACGGTACATACTTCATATGCGCTAAATGGGCAGGTAATATCCACTTTGACTCAATCAATGAAAACACTAAGCAAAAGCTTACAACGATAGAAATAGAGCGAAAGAAGGCGGCAAAAGTGGCATCAATGAACAATAAAGGCGTAAAAGCGGCTATGGTGGTTAAAACACCAAAGGTTGCGGGCATAGCAACTCGCATTGTACCACGAATAATATTGTCGCGAGAGTGACCGTATTTTTCAATTTCAGCATAAGCACTTTCACCAATGACAATCGCATCATCAACCACAATACCTAACACCATAATAAAGGCAAACAAGCTCAGCATATTAATTGATACTGACCATTCACCTAATAATGGCATCATTAATAACGCACCAAAAAAGCTAATCGGAATACCTAACATCACCCAAAAAGCGATTTTTATTCTTAAAAACAAGGCGAGAACAATAAAGACTAAAAATGCCCCCATCAACATGTTGTCAATCATCATGTCTAGGCGCTCAGAAAGGTAATATGAACTATCGCCCCAAACGGTTAACTTTGCCCCTTGAGGCAATTGCTGATTTTTTTCATCTACGTAGCCTCGAACCTGAGCGGCAATTTCTAAATCATTTTGATCGCCGGTTGATTGCACCATAATACTTGAGGTGTTTTCATCATCGAAAGTGGCAAAATCTTCTTGCTCAACAAAACTGTCCTTAATATTAGCGATATCGGCTAACACTAGGCGTGTACCATCAACATCAGTGCGTAAGACTAAATCACCATATTCATGGCCTGTATAAGCTTGGCCTTCAGCACGCAGTAAAATGTCACCACCGCGAGTTTTTATCGTACCGCCAGGCATATCTATCGAAGAACTACGAATCGCTAGCGTAATTTCATCGAAGGTCAGCTGGTATTGCTGTAGTTTTTCTTCAGACACTTCAATACTGATCTCATAATCACGATTACCGACCAGTTCGGCACTATTAACACTAGGTAAGGCCATAATTTCATCACGAATATTTTGTGCCATTACCTGTCTAGCACGTCGGTCCATGGAGCCACTGACCGACAGCCACATCACCTGACCTTTAAACTCTTGTTTAGTGACAATGGGTTTTTCGGCTTGTTCTGGAAAGGTCGTGATCGCGTCAACTTGCATTTGTACTTCATCAAGTTTTTCCGACATTGAATAGCCTGACTGTAGCTCGATAGTGACAACACCGATGCCTTCGCTAGCCTTTGCCGTAATGCGTTTTATCCCTTCGATATCCTCCAGTGACTCTTCAACTTTAAGGATAACTGATTGCTCAACCTCTTCTGGTGCTGCGCCTAAATGAGGCACTACAACCTGAATACTATTGGCATTAAATTCAGGAAACATCTTTTTATTAATGCCCTGATAAGAGAAGTAGCCTGACACTAAAATAAATACCATCAGTAAATTTGCTGCCACACTATTGTGAGCAAACCACGCAATAATGCCGGTGTGTGTGTTTTCTTGCTCAGTTTCAGAGAACTCGCTCATGAGTCATCACCTTGAGCATTAGCGATATCATCAAGATCTTCTGCTGCTGGCATCTCTTCTGGCTCACCGACAATACGTAAAGCCATCCCCTCAACTGGTGCTTCCATTTGCGTCATAACTAAACGAAGCCCTGCACTAAATTTATCATAGCTATAAACATAATCGACATCGTTACGCAGGACTTTAATCTCTTGAATATGTAATCGGTTCTCGCTATCGACAAGATAAATTTTATTTGCGCCACGTAAAGCATCACGAGGAATAGTGACAATATCATTAACGACTTTCCCTGAAATATTGGCATTAACAAACGTGCCCATGCGCAACTCTTGGTGGTCGCTAGATGATAAAACACTGTACGGGTCATCAACTTGGGCAATCACATAGTGCACTCGGCTTCGACTATCGACTTCACCTTCATAACGGGTTAAGTTTGCCGCCCAAGTATGTTCGACACCCGACAGTTGGTAATGAATATCGACTTTTGAGAGCTTATTTTGCTTTTGATTTATTTTAGGTAAATTTAAAAAATCAACGTCCCGCTGTTTGATCGGCAGTCTTACTTCGGCATAATCTACGGCAAAAGTTTTCGCTAACACTGCCCCTGTCGTCACATATTGGCCGATATCGACTTGCTTTTCTTTCACTATAGCGTCGTACGGTGCAACGATTTTAGTACGAGTAAGTTTAACTTCTGCGTCAGTAACATCGGCTTTTGCTGCCTTGATATCAGCCTGCGCTTTTTGTAACTGTGGTAAACGTAAAGCCAAGATTGGCGCTTCAGATAAAGTTTTACCTGATAGCATCCATTCGTCTTCTGCTTGGTCTTTTCTCGCTTGCTCTTCAATTAATACCGACTTAGCGGCATCTAAGCGAGACTGCGCTTGCAATAGTGACACTTGATAACTGATGTCATCAATACTCAGTAACACTTCACCTTTTTTGAAAAATCCACCGACATTAAACTTCTCGTTTACTGAGGTGATTTGCCCAGAAACTTCTGAAACTAGATTGGTTTGTGTGCGAGGTAAAACACTACCTTGGCTAGCAATAGTAAAACGCACATCTTGTCGCTCAATAGCCTGAACTTCAACCAGCGGCGCTTTAATGATAGCCGGTTTCTTTGCTGGTTTAGGCGCTAATGCCGCAAATACAATCAAACCAACGATAGCGAATAAAATAATAGCAATGGGTGTTAGTACAAAACGTAATGGGATCATACGTCTATTTTCTTTATTGTTATTGTTATTGTTAGCAGCAGAATTCATCATTGATTCTCAAGTAAAAGATAAAAAAGGTATAAAACCATTAAGCGAAATTTAATAATATAAGAAGAATAATAACTTAGCGTGATAAATTAACAAGTTTTAAACATTCATTGACCGGACTTAATATTTACGAATAAACTTGGCCCAAGACAATAATATTTCTCTAAGATCCTCACTACCACAAGCGGCTGAGTCCTGCTGATCAAAATCAATATTCTCTTCAACAAGCCCGTCAGGCAAAACTTCTAATCCATCCATGCTAGCATTGGTTTGTATAGTGACATCACCACGATTAAAGACCGCGCTATATTCATTACCTGTGATGGTAATTTCTGTTTGCTTCTCATGCTCTATATCTGAAATAGCTAACAACAATTGCTGCAATTTTTCGGCACTTGTCCCTACCTCTACTTCTAACCACGGACCAATCACTTCATGTTCAAGTGAAAACTTAGCCATTGCTGCACCGGTGATTGGATCATCTATAAACTGATATTCCATAAATACCTCTTAATGAAAAAATGTTGATAAGCCCTAAATCAGAGCAAATAAAATAAACCCATATTAATCGAAAAAATAATAATTTTTATAAACCTGAGCTTAAATTTCAAACTCACTATCCTCTAGTGCTGTCTTCTAACGTAAGCCAAACGCGCTATTATTACTTGTGCTTAATTGTAGCAAAAACTTAGCTTTTAACACCTTATTACTCAAGGTATTACTATCTTTCTCACCTTGATTGATACTGTTACCTCAATCGTAAATAAAAGTAGAATAAAGTGGTATAAATTTTCAGCTTGTTGTTTTTTGCTGATAAAAACATTGAAAATAAAAGCAACTGATAAACTGCTATTGAACTTCCTGCGCGCCAATACGTCTATAGATTATTCTATTACTTTTCTGGTTATATTTTTTAGTGAACAAAGGGACTTACGCAGCGGTTTTATTCTCGTTTATTATTCATGGCTTAATCCTAGCTCTGCTACTCTTAACCCGCTCAACTAAGCAAATAACTATACAACCTATATCTAAAAATACAGCAATTAAAAGCTATATCTATTATGCACCTAAAATCACTAAAGCCCCATTAAACGAAAGTGAAGAGCCGACAATAATCAAAGAGCCGGTGACGCCAAAAAACCAACAAGAGCAGCAAACAAATAATACAGGAGTTACAGCAACAGAAAATGACAATCCACAGCTTGATAAAAACGGCTTAAAAACGGCACCACGAGAAGCCTCCGAATCCTATGATTCTTCTTCGCAAGATATTACACTTCCGCCGATTGATTTAGCAGTACCAATGCCGCCCCCCACGCCCAAGCCTGTTGATCGCAAACTTGATAGTTTTACGCAATTACAAAGATTACGTAGTAAGTTAAATAATAATGCGGCTATCAACACAGATAACCCTTATCAAAAATACCAACCGCCCTCTGTGTTTAATAAAACCGTAGAGTCAGTACCACATTCAATACCATTAAAAGATGAAGAAAAAGCGCGAGAAAATCGTACTAAAAACATGGCCGCGGGCATAGCAATCACTAAAGGTGAAGATGGCCGATGCTCTATCACACAAGACTTGAGTGTTTATGGCTTAAGCGAAGGTTCATCTACGCAATTTTTTGCCTGTGGCGAGTCTAAGTTTGATAAAAATTTTCGTGAACATATGAAGAAAATAAACACTAAAATGGGTAAGAAGTAATTACTATTCAGTTGCTTAATATTGCATAAATTTCCTTTTCATTCTCCCTAACGTCGTAACTTAGCTACTCAGGCTAATGATAAAACCTGAGCGAAACAAGAATAATTTAAACGCACTCATATTGATATAAGCACTATTTTATCGCCATTTTCTAACCGTTACCTTGAACTTGTAGCCCTTAAGCGTAAACTTGAGCTATAGGCTAATTTAGCGGCATTTTCAGGAAGAAATTTATCATGCTTAATAAAATATTAATCAGCTTTATATTGTTACTTTTTGTCGGCTGTAGCCACGAGCAAGAAAATGTTGCGTTAGGCACCTTAGAGCGTGATCGTATTGCACACACAGCAACCGTCAGTGAAGTGATCACCGACTTACCCATAGCAGCCGGCAGTAAGGTCACTAAAGGCATGGTATTGGTAAAGCTTGATGATGACTTACAAAAAGCATCGGTTGCCAAAGCGAGAGCGCAAGTACAACAGGCGCAAGCAACCTTAACCAAAGCACACAATGGTGCCCGAGCAGAAGAGGTAGCAGCTGCAAAAGCCAATGTAGCAGGCGCTAAAGCAGCACTGGCAAAAAGTATGGCAAATTACACTCGAGCAAAAAGTTTAATAAAAGCTAATTTAACCAGCCAAGCCGCTCTTGATGACGCCATCGCAAGTCGGGATGAAAATTTAGCAACACTGAGCAGTACTCAAGAGCAATTATTACAACTGATTAATGGTACACGGATTGAAGATTTAGCCATTGCTGAAGCGGTTTTGGCAAGCAATATTGCCATGCTAAGCAGTGAAGAAAAAAAGCTCAGTAATTTGACCATTACGGCAAAGCGTGATGGCATTTTAGATAACTTACCGTGGAATTTAGGAGAACGAGTTACTGCCGGTAGTCCTGTAGCTATTGTGCTAGCGGGTAAAGCGCCTTTTGCCCGTGTTTATATTCCTGGGCCTTACCGGGTTCATATCAAAGTCGGTGACCCATTAGCTGTGCATGTTGACGGTTTAGCTAAGCCTATTCTCGGTAAGGTGCGCTGGATAGCTACCGAGCCGGCGTTCACGCCTTATTATGCGCTTAACCAAGCTGAGCGTGCTAACTTAATGTATTTAGCCGAAATAATGTTGCCTGACAATACTAGCGATTTACCTAGCGGCATTCCCGCCCAAGTCGTTTTACCACTGGTAACTGGCCTAAGTGAACGCTAATGACTGAATTCGCCATTGATGCCCGCAATTTAACCCGAAAATTTGCCGCAACGACCGCCGTATCGTCATTAAATTTGCAGGTAGAAAAACAGCGCATTTATGGTTTTCTTGGCCCCAATGGCTCAGGAAAAACCACCGCTATTCGCTTATTCACCGGTTTGCTCAAACCGAGTAGCGGCAGCGTAAACGTCTTAGGACTTAATTTACCTGAAGATGCGGAACGCTTGCGCAGACAAATAGGTTATATGACCCAAAAATTTTCGCTTTATGATGATTTAACCATCACCGAAAACATGCAGTTTATTGCTCGTATTTACGGCTTAAGCCCAAAAGAGCAAAAAGCTCGCCTCGATGAACTGGTCAGTATTTACCAATTATCAAAGCTTAAAAAGCAATTGGCTGGCAGTTTAAGTGGCGGACAAAAACAACGTTTAGCATTGGCTTGTGCGGTAATGCATCAACCTAAATTATTGTTTTTAGATGAGCCAACCTCGGCGGTCGATCCTGAAAATCGTCGTGAATTTTGGGAGCAACTCTTTGATCTCTGTGATCAAGGCATGACGATTTTAGTTTCAACACATTACATGGACGAGGCTGAACGCTGTCATAAATTAGCTATTTTAGAGAATGGTATTAAGCGCGCTGATGATTCGCCCGCACAATTAATGGCCAACATGCCGGCGAATGTTATTGAAGTATCAACCGATAATCTTAGACAATTAAAACAGCAGTTAATTGCTTTACCCGAAGTGGTATCGGCCTCACAACTGGGGGCTCATTTGCGCGTGTTGGTCAATAAATCGATTACCGATCCTATCGACTTTCTAAACCAAAGCCATATTATGCCGAGCCACACAGCAATGCACTTAGTTCGAGCGAGTCTTGAAGATGTTTTTGTCTTATCAACAGGCAGTCATACTATTTTGCCAGCAGAGACAAATAAGGTGAAGGCATGAAATCCTTATTAAGAATTCAAGCCATTGTTATAAAAGAGTTAATTCAACTTAGACGCGACAGAATGACTTTTGGGATGGTGATCATGATCCCTTTAGTGCAATTGCTACTTTTTGCCTTTGCCATTAATACCAATATTCGCCATATTCCGGTTGGTATCGTCGATCAGAGCCAAACCGCATTGAGTCGGGTGTTACAACAAACCATTTCAGCAACTAGTATCGTTAATTTTACCCATCATTATACCTCGTTACCGCAAGCGCAAGCCGCTATTGACCGTGGTGATGTTCGCGCTGTGCTGATCATTCCAAAAGATGTTAGCCAACGTCTAGTGCGCCACGCTACTGTCGGTTTTGGCTTACCGCCAGCCAGCGATGAAGAAACTAGCCGCCCGATTGCGCAATGGTTAGTCGATGGCTCTGATACTGCGATTGCAGCTAGCATAAAAAGTTTACGCAATATGCCCTTAGCTGAATTATTAGACAAACCGGTTAACCGTAATGTACCAACCTTTGAAGTGACTTTACTGTATAATCCCGAGCAACGTAGTGTGGTCAATATTGTCCCTGGGCTGGTCGGCATTATTCTCACGATGACCATGATCATGTTTACCTCAGCCGCTATTGTTCGCGAGCGAGAGCGTGGCAATATGGAACTATTAATTACCACGCCTTTAGCTGCACTTGAACTGATGATAGGTAAAATTTTTCCGTATATATTTATTGGCGCCATTCAAGTCATCATTATTTTAGGCTTGGGATATTTCTTTTTTAACGCGCCAATTAATGGCGGTTTATGGCAATTAACTTTCGCAACCCTACTGTTTATTTCTGCAAGTTTAGTACTAGGTTTAGTAATATCTACGTTAGCGAAAAACCAATTACAATCAATGCAAATGACGGTATTTATATTACTTCCGTCGATATTATTATCCGGCTTTATGTTTCCTTACGAAGGTATGCCGGAAATAGCGCAGTACATCGCAGAAGGTTTACCGGCAACTCATTTTATTCGACTGGTGCGTGGCGTTGTTTTACGTGATGTAGCCGTAGTTGATATGACGTTTGACATGGTATGGTTAATCGGCTTCACCTTACTAGGCTTGATGGTTGCGGCCTTGCGCTTTAAAAAGTCTCTCGATTAGTTTTATAACAATTGAAATAAAATACAAAAACGCCGATTGATTTAAAAACCAACCGACGTTTATAGTTATTTTCATTAAGCCAATACATAGCTCAATAACACACCAAAACCTACGCTCTAGTGTGCTATAAATCAGCAGCAAGACTGCAAGTTAAGCTTCTACTTGTAAAATTACCGTCTCAGCTTTCTTGGTATAACTATCCATAGTGTGAAAGTTCAAGTAACGATAAGTATCAGCTGCTGTTGCATTAATTTTCGACGCATACATCATGTACTCATCAACTGACGGTAACTTACCTAAGATAGCACCAACACCCGCTAACTCAGCTGAGGTTAAGTATACATTCGCGCCATTACCTAAACGGTTAGGGAAGTTACGTGTTGAGGTTGACAGCACAGTAGACTTTTCTTCAACACGCGCTTGATTACCCATACACAATGAACAACCCGGCGTTTCAATACGAGCCCCTGCCTTGCCATAAATACTGTAATAACCTTCAGCCGTTAATTGATCTCTATCCATTTTCGTTGGTGGTGCAACCCATAAACGTGTGGGTAAAATTTTGCCAAAGTTTTCAATCAATTTACCCGCAGCGCGGAAGTGACCAATATTGGTCATACATGAACCAATGAAGACTTCATCAATTGCAGTGCCGGCAACTTCTGACAGCAGCTTTGCATCATCAGGATCGTTTGGACAACAAACAATTGGCTCTTTAATATCAGCTAAATCTATCTCGATAATATGCGCGTATTCAGCGTCAGGGTCGGCGGCCATCAATGATGGCTCAGCTAACCATGCCTCCATACCTTTGATACGACGCGTAATCGTTCGCACATCACCATAGCCTTCACTGATCATCCACTTCAACATCACAATGTTGGAGTTTAAATATTCAGCAACAGCTGATTCTTCAAGCTTGATTGAACAACCGCCAGCTGAACGTTCAGCTGAAGCATCTGATAATTCAAATGCTTGTTCAACGGTTAAGCCTTTCAAACCTTCAATTTCTAATACACGGCCAGAGAACTCATTAATTTTCCCCGCCTTTTCAACCGTTAACAAACCATTTTTAATGCCGTAATAGGGAATAGCATGCACTAAGTCACGTAAGGTGATACCCGGTTGCATTTCACCTTTAAAACGTACCAATACTGACTCAGGCATATCAAGCGGCATCACACCGGTTGCGGCAGCAAAGGCGACCAAACCAGAGCCGGCAGGAAATGAAATACCTAGCGGGAAACGGGTATGTGAATCACCACCAGTGCCAACCGTATCAGGTAATAACATACGGTTTAACCATGAGTGAATAACACCATCACCTGGGCGCAGTGAGACACCACCACGATCCATCATAAAATCTGGTAAGGTATGATGCGTCACGACATCAACCGGCTTAGGATAAGCAGAAGTATGGCAGAAAGACTGCATGGTTAAATCAGCTGAAAAACCTAAACAAGCGAGATCTTTTAATTCATCTCGTGTCATAGGGCCGGTGGTATCTTGCGAGCCAACGGTGGTCATTTTAGGTTCACAGTATTGACCAGCACGAACGCCATCAACACCACAAGCCTTACCGACCATCTTCTGGGCTAAGGTAAAACCTTTAGTTGAAGATGTTACTGGCGCTTGCTGAGCAAACAAGTCTGGCATAGGTAAACCTAAAGCTTCACAAGCTCTGGTCGTTAAACCTCGACCAATAATCAATGGAATACGACCACCAGCACGAACTTCATCTAATAACACTGGGCTGAGTTTAAATTCAGCGATAACTTCACCGGTCGCACTTTTAACAACACCTTCATATGGATAGATGTCGATAACATCACCCATATGCATTTTTTGCACATCTAATTCAATCGGTAATGCGCCTGAATCTTCCATGGTATTGTAAAAAATAGGCGCAATTTTACCGCCTAAACAGACACCACCACTACGTTTGTTAGGAATGCAAGGAATATCATCCCCCATAAACCAAAGCACTGAGTTAGTGGCAGACTTACGTGAAGAGCCGGTACCAACAACATCACCAACATAAGCCAATGGAATGCCATCTTTTTGTAACGCTTCAAGTTGCTTAATCGGGCCAACAACACCATCTTCATCCGGTGTAATACCCTCACGCTCAATTTTAAGCATAGCTTTTGCGTGTAAAGGAATATCAGGACGTGACCAAGCATCTGGCGCTGGTGATAAATCATCAGTATTAGTTTCACCGCTTACTTTAAATACTTTAACGGTAATTTTTGTCGCGACTTTCTCTTTTGCGGTAAACCACTCGGCATCAGCCCAAGATTGCAATACTTGCTTAGCTGCAGTATTACCGGCTTGGGCTTTTTCTTGCACATCATGGAAAGCATCGAACATCAGTAAAGTATGTGACAAACCTTCAGCGGCAGCAGCAGATAGCGTGTCGTTATCTAAAAGTTCGATCATCGGTTGAATATTGTAACCACCTAGCATAGTGCCCAGTAATTTCGTTGCTTGCTCTGGTGATAAAATGGGCGAAGATGTTTCACCTTTGGTGACTGCCGCTAAAAACCCGGCTTTTACATAAGCGGCATCATCAACGCCGGCAGGCACACGATTGGTTAATAAATCAATTAAAAATTCTTCTTCACCTGCTGGTGGTGCTTTAATTAATTCAACCAAAGCTGCAGTTTGTTCAGCATCTAATGGTTTTGGCACAATACCTTCAGCAGCGCGTTCGTCTCTATGTTTACGATAATCTTGAAGCACGGTGTTCACCTCTGTGGTAAGGATAGCTAACCTTAATTCTTTTATTTAGCCGCCCTGATTAGGTTGGCGCGAATTAAGTTTGTTAAGTATCTAAGATTAAAAAAATTTTCACTACGATTATACGACAACATGTACATTAATTGAACTACAGCGGTAATCATCAACTGTATCCTTACTATGAATGTTACTTATAATTCTTTTAAATCAATAATGTGCGATTCTTACGAGGACTGCATCTACGACTAAATGATTAGAGCGAATCAGCAAGTTTATGTTTAAGCTGCTTGTTTGGCATAAACAGCTTAAGCATATAAGCGAAGATTATTGAAAAGTATAATCAACATAACTAAAGCTTCTATCCGGTATAACCACCATGAATAGTGTTTATTTTATCAAATGATTCATAGTCGTTAAAAAATCAGGTAAAATAGCGCCAAAATTTGTCCCAGCTAATGATCATGTTATTAGCATCTTATAGCTAGAGAGAGAATATCAAATGAGCCTGTATTTAGAATATATAGCAGAAATTGAAAATCGTAAAAATGAGCTAGGTTTAGCACCTAAGCCTATCGATAGTGCTGAGTTATTAGCGGAAATCATTGAGCAAATTAAAGATCAAGGACACGCACACCGCGAAGATTCTTTGAACTTCTTTATCTATAACACCTTACCAGGTACTACCAGTGCCGCCGGTGAAAAAGCCGCCTTTTTGAAAAAAATCATTTTAGGTGAAGAAGTTGTAGCAGAGATAACACCTGAATTTGCCTTTGAATTGCTGTCGCACATGAAAGGTGGCCCATCTATCGAAGCACTACTTGACCTAGCATTAAGTGACGATTCAGCATTATCGACACCAGCTTCTAACGTATTAAAAACTCAAGTATTCTTATACGATGCTGATACAGCTCGTCTTGAAGACGCGTTTAAAGCAGGCAATGCCGTTGCTAAAGAGCTTTTAGAAAGTTATGCCGCAGCTGAATTTTTCACAAAACTACCTGACATTGAAGAAAAAATTGAAGTTGTAACTTATATTGCTGGTGAAGGCGATATCTCAACTGATTTACTTTCTCCAGGTCACCAAGCACATTCTCGTGCTGACCGTGAGTTACACGGCCAGTGTATGATCACGCCAGAAGCACAAAAAGAAATACAAGCATTACAAGCTAAGCACCCGAAAGCAAAAGTTATGCTTATTGCGGAAAAAGGCACGATGGGCGTTGGTTCTTCTCGTATGTCTGGTGTTAACAACGTGGCACTTTGGGCCGGTAAACAAGCAAGTCCATATGTACCATTTATTAACATTGCACCTGTAGTTGCAGGTACTAACGGTATTTCTCCAATCTTCTTAACGACTGTTGATGTCACTGGTGGTATTGGTCTTGATCTTAAAAACTGGGTTAAGAAAGTAGATGCCAATGGTAATAACGTTGTTGACGAAAATGGCGATGCTGTTTTAGAAGAAGCTTACTCAGTTGCCACTGGTACTGTGTTAACGATTGATACTAAAGCGAAGAAACTATTAAACGGTGATAAAGAACTAGCTGACATCTCTTCAGCCTTTACCCCGCAAAAAGTAGAATTCATGAAAGCTGGCGGCTCTTACGCTGTTGTATTTGGTAAGAAACTACAAACCTTTGCCTCTGAAGCTTTAGGCGTAGCCACTAAACTTGTTTATGCTGCTTCGAAAGAAATTTCACATGCAGGTCAAGGCCTGACAGCCGTTGAAAAAATATTCAACAGAAATGCTGTTGGTGTTCTTTCTGAAACCGATCTTCATGCCGGTTCAGATGTGCGCGTTAAAGTGAACATTGTTGGCTCACAAGACACTACCGGCCCGATGACTTGCCAAGAGCTAGAAGCGATGGCAGCATCAACTATCTCTCCTTTAGTTGACGGTGCATATCAATCTGGTTGTCACACTGCATCAGTTTGGGATAGCAAAGCTAAAGCTAACATTCCTAAGCTCATGAGTTTCATGAACAAGTTTGGCCTAATCACAGCGCGTGACCCTAAAGGTGTTTACCACGCGATGACTGACGTAATTCATAAAGTATTAAATGATATTACTGTCGATGACCGCGCTATCATCATTGGTGGTGACTCGCATACGCGTATGTCTAAAGGTGTCGCATTTGGCGCCGACTCAGGTACTGTTGCCATTGCACTGGCGACAGGTGAGGCAGCGATGCCAATTCCAGAGTCGGTTAAAGTTACCTTTAAAGGCAAAATGCAAGCTCACATGGATTTCCGTGATGTTGTGCATGCAACACAAGCACAAATGCTTAAGCAATTTGGCGGCGAAAACGTCTTCCAAGGTCGTATCATTGAAGTGCATATTGGTACATTAATGGCTGACCAAGCATTTACTTTCACTGATTGGTCTGCAGAAATGAAGGCAAAAGCTTCAATCTGTATCTCTAATGATGAAACCTTAATTAAGTCAATCGAGCTTGCTAAGAGCCGTATCCAAATCATGATCGACAAGGGTATGGAAAACGAAGCTAAAACGCTTACCGGTTTAATCGCATTAGCTAACAAGCGTATTGAAGAAGTTAAATCAGGCACTAGTCCAGCACTAGCACCGGACGACGCAGCTAAATACTATGCAGAAGTTGTTATCGACTTAGATGTTATCGACCAACCAATGATTGCTGATCCTGATGTAAACAACGACGATGCCTCAAAACGTTATACACATGATGTTATTCGTCCAGTGTCATACTACAACGACAAGCCAGTAGACTTAGCATTCGTTGGCTCTTGTATGGTACATAAAGGCGACATGCAAATCATCGCTCAAATGTTACGTAACATTGAACAGCAAAACGGCAGCGTATCATTTAAAGCGCCATTAGTTGTTGCGCCACCAACTTACAACATAGTTGATGAGTTAAAAGCTGAAGGTGACTGGGATATTCTTAAAAAATACTCAGGCTTTGAATTTGATGATGCTAACCCGAAAGGCGAAGCACGTACTAAATATGAAAACATTATGTATTTAGAACGCCCAGGTTGTAACTTATGTATGGGTAACCAAGAAAAAGCTGAACCTGGCGATACGGTTATCGCAACATCAACGCGTTTATTCCAAGGTCGTGTTGTTGCCGATACTGCTGAGAAAAAAGGTGAATCATTACTAGGTTCAACACCTCTAGTTGTGCTTTCAGCTGTACTTGGCCGTTTCCCATCATTAGAAGAATATAAAGCTGCTGTTGAAGGTATTGACTTAACTCGCTTCGCTCCTCCTACAGAAGAGATGAGCACTAAGTACGTACCGATTAAAATGGTATAAGCTTGGTCTATTTGTTTAGCTAACATGGCTCGTTAACGTTAGCTAAACTCGATGTTCGACTTAATGCTTAAATCAAGAGTTGAGAGAACATTTAAGGTTAAATACCAAAAAAGGTGACTTAATATAAGTCACCTTTTTTTATGTCTTCGCTAAATTGATATTAGCTAGCAGTAAGGTTAATTTAGCGGCTCAATGCCGCCCATACTGCTGTCTTGTTACTTATTACTAACCGCAGAAAGACATTCAATACATTATGGATTAGGACACTCAATATTCGCTGATAATGAAGGCAGAATCATATTAGGAAATGACAATTTATCATCAAAGCGCTCTACCCCTGCTAACACTTCAATTTTAAAACCGTAACTTTTGCAAATACGCAGTGACTGACGCATTAAAAATGTTGCTAATTTACTAAACTCTGTATTTTGTTTTGTGATCACTTGTAGGTGATACTTACCATCTATTAAATCTGTTTGTTTAAACTGCACTTGATGATCAAAATCCCATTCTGACGCACCATTGGCTGTAGTGGCAAGACTTGAACAAGCACTAATTGATAATAATATTATTAAAAAAGCGGTAATTTTCATCATTAAAATATCCTATAGCCAAATAAAACGTCTGTAGTATCAGTATAGTCGTGCAAAAAATTGATAGCTACTGCAAATTAAGAACACAAAAAAGCCAGCATCTCGGCTGGCTTTCTAATTAACTTACTGAAACCTTAAGACCCAAGAAATTACTTTTTCTTTTTAACTGCTTTTGCATTAGGTAAATCAGTGATTGAACCTTCAAAGATTTCTGCTGCTAAGCCGATTGATTCATTTAGTGTTGGATGAGCATGAATAGTTAATGCAAGATCTTCTGCATCAGCACCCATTTCAACGGCTAAACAAACTTCACCTAGCATTTCGCCAGCATTGATACCAACAATAGCACCACCAAGGACACGGCCAGTTTCTTTTTCGAAGATCATCTTAGTTTTACCTTCAGTACGTGCAGAGGCAATTGCACGACCAGAAGCTGCCCAAGGGAAGTTAGCTACTTCAATGTTTAAACCTTGCTCTTTCGCTTCACGCTCAGTAACACCAACCCAAGCCATTTCTGGATCAGTATAAGCAATTGAAGGAATACAACGAGGGTCAAATACGTGCTTCTTACCAGCAATAACTTCAGCAGCACAATGTGCTTCATGTACGGCTTTGTGAGCAAGCATAGGTTGACCAACAACGTCACCGATAGCAAAAATATGGTTTACGTTCGTGCGAAGCTCGTTAGTTACATTGATAAAACCACGTTCGTCAACATTAACACCGGCTTTATCAGCCGCAACTAAGTGACCATTTGGCTTACGACCAACTGCAACTAAAATCTTGTCATAGCGTACTTGCTCAGCTGGTGCATTTTTACCTTCAAATGTTACATACAAACCATCGTCTTTTGCTTCAACTGCAACAACTTTGGTTGATAACATGATGTTGAATTTTTTCTTGTTGAAGTTAGTGTAAACTTTAACAATGTCTTTATCAGCAGCTGGCACTAATTGATCAGCAAATTCCACGACAGAAACGTTTGAACCTAGTGCTTTATATACCGTCCCCATTTCTAGGCCGATAATACCGCCACCAAGTACCAACATTTCTTCAGGGATGTCTTGAAGCTCTAAAGCACCGGTTGAATCAATAACACGTGGGTCTTCAGTTGGGATGAAAGGTAAATCAACTACTGAAGAACCTGCTGCAATAATCGCATTATCAAAAGTAATGGTTGTTTTACCATCAGCGCCTTCAACTTCGACAGTTTTATCAGAAGTGAATTTACCGTAACCAAATACCGTTTTAACTTTACGTGCTTTAGCCATACCGCCTAAACCACCAGTTAATTGACCAACAACGCTTTCTTTCCAGTCACGAATTTTGTCTAAATCAATTTTAGGAGTACCAAAAGTAACACCATGAGACGCCATTGCTGCCGCGTCATCAATAACTTTAGCTACGTGTAAAAGTGCTTTTGAAGGGATACAACCCACATTCAAACAAACGCCACCAAGCGTCTCACGGCTTTCAACTAACACTACGTCTAAACCTAAATCTGCTGCGCGAAATGCTGCTGAATAGCCACCAGGACCCGCACCTAAAACTACTACTTGAGTTTTAATATCGTTACTCATGCTAACCTCAAAAATTGATGTATTTATTGCTGGTTATGCCAGCCTATATTTGCCAAACGTTTATTAAAGCTATTAACAATTAATACTTTCAGCACTTTTGGTATTTTTCTTGTCGCAATTTTACTTAAAGCGCACAAGGATCGCTATCTTTTAATCAGCAATTATTGATGAAAAGTGGGCAAAAATGAAAATCAATCACTGGTTTTCACTTTGCCAACTTATTGCAACATAACGCTGATATATATCAAATGTTAGTGAACTATAATATGAGTGTTCTAATATCACTCATCACATTTGATAGATGCACAGTAAAGCGTGCTGCCAACGCACCGTCAATTACCCGATGGTCGTATGACATTGATAATGGCAACATAAGCTTAGGTTCAAAGTCTTTACCGTTCCACTTGGGTTTCATTTCAGATTTTGAAACCCCTAAAATAGCCACTTCTGGTGCATTGACAATCGGCGTAAATGCCGTGCCACCAATACCGCCTAAACTTGAAATGGTAAAGCACCCACCTTGCATATCAGCAGCCTTAAGCTTGCCATCACGTGCTTTGATGCTAATTTCAAGTAACTCACGTGATAACTGATGAATGCCTTTTTGATCAACATCACGTACTACCGGTACAACCAAACCATTTGGAGTATCAACCGCAACACCGATGTGAATGTACTTTTTCAAGATTAAACTTTCACCGTCTTCACTCAGGCTTGAGTTAAAAGTTGGAAACTCACGCAAAGCATCAGCAGCTGCCTTTAAAATAAACACTAAAGGTGTAATTTTAAAGCCAAGTTTTTTCTTTTCACAAATGACATTTTGCTCTTTGCGGAATGCTTCAACATTAGTAATATCAGCTTCGTCAAATTGAGTAACATGCGGAATCGTTACCCAGTTACGGTGTAAAAATGGTCCAGATATTTTCTGAATACGCGTTAAGGCTTTGGTTTCAATTTCACCAAATTTAGCAAAATCAATCTGCTTAGCGCTCACTACCTGTAAGCCACCTTCGCCTGCAGCTACCGAACTACCGGCATTGGCTTTCGGACGCGACAATTCATACTTAACATATGATTGTACATCTTCTTTAAGAATACGTCCTTTGCGACCAGAACCTTTCACTGCCGTTAAATCAACACCAAATTCACGCGCTAATCGACGAATTGAAGGCGAAGTATAAATTGAACCTGCATTCGTTAAACCCACTTGTGGGTGATGTGGCACAGGTGCTGCTTTTTTCGCTGTCGGTGCTTGGACAGCTACTTCCGCTTTTTCAGGAGCAGCAACCGGCGCTTCAGCTACCGCCGGCGCACCCGAAGTAGTTTCAAGCTTGATCACAAGTGAGCCTTGCTTAACTTTATCACCGGTACTGATGAGCACTTCTTTTACTGTACCTGCATGTGATGACGGCACATCCATGGTGGCTTTATCAGTTTCTAAGGTGATTAAACCATCTTCAGCTTCGATAACATCGCCAACAGCAACCAGTACATCAATAACATCAACCTCGCCATCTTCACCTATATCAGGTACCACGACATCAATAACTTCACTACTTTCAGTGCTTACATCAGCTGGTTCAGCAGAAGTTTCAGCTTCTGGCGCAACCTCTGATTGAACTTCAGTATCAGCTTCGCTTTCAGTTGCTGTTTCACTTGCTTCAGCTTCAGAATCATCGGAGGCTCGCTTCATTTCTGCTATGACATCGCCTTCTTTGATTTTATCGCCAAGCTTAACGGTTAAAGCAACTAATTCACCGGCAAATGGCGCAGGAATATCCATAGATGCTTTATCAGTCTCAACGGTGACAATACCTTCGTCAGCTTCAAGGTTATCGCCAACAGCAAAACATATTTCAATAACTTCTACTTCATCGCCACCGACATCTGGGACGAGAATTTTTTCAATATCAGACATTTCTTAATTCCTTATCTCGTCTTAATTACGCGTAAAGCGGATTAAGCTTTTCAGCGTTAATATTAAAGCGTGTGATAGCTTCGCTCACGACTGAATGCTTAATATCACCACGGTTTGCCAACTCATAAAGTGCCGCAACAACGATGTAGTTTTGATCAACTTCAAAATGCTGACGTAAGTTAGCGCGACTGTCACTACGACCAAAACCATCAGTACCTAAAACACGATATTCGGTATTGATATAACCGCGAATTTGGTCAGAATAATTTTTAACATAGTCAGTTGCTGCAATGGCAGGACCTTTATCAGCAGTAATAACGTTAGAAATATAAGCCGTTTTTTGCTTGCTTTCAGGGTGCAACATGTTCCAACGGGCAACTTCTTGTCCGTCACGTGCTAGTTCATTAAATGAAGTTACTGAGTACACATCACTTGATACGCCATAATCAGCTGACAAAATTTGCGCTGCTTGACGTACTTTTTGTAAAATAGTACCTGAGCCCATTAATTGCACATTGGCTTTAGCTTTTTTAGCTTCAACACGTTCAAGTTGGTAAATACCTTTGATAATTTCTTCTTCAACCGTTTTATTATCAGGTATTGCCGGGTGTTGATAGTTTTCATTCATTAACGTTAAGTAGAAGAAAACATTTTCATTTTCTTCATACATACGACGTAAACCTTCACGAACGATAACCGCGATTTCATAACCATAAGTTGGGTCATAAGTGACACAATTAGGAATTAAACCGGCTTGTACGTGTGAATGGCCATCTTGATGTTGTAAACCTTCACCATTTAGCGTTGTTCTACCGGCCGTTGCGCCTAGTAAGAAACCACGTGCTTGGCTATCACCTGCCGCCCATGCTAAATCACCAACTCGTTGGAAACCAAACATTGAGTAGTAAATGTAGAATGGAATGGTCGTTGCATTACACGTTGAATAAGAAGTACCTGAGGCAACCCAAGACGCCATAGCACCTAATTCGTTAATACCTTCTTGTAATACTTGGCCTTTCTTATCTTCACGGTAGTAAGCTACTTGGTCAGCATCTTGAGGAACGTATTTTTGTCCTTCGCTAGCATAAATACCCACTTGACGGAACAAGCCTTCCATACCAAAAGTACGCGCTTCGTCAGGAATAATTGGCACAATACGCTTACCAATTTTTTTGTCTTTTAATAAGCTATTAAGTACACGCACGAAAGTCATTGTTGATGAAACTTCGCGATCTCCAGAACCTTTTAAAATAGGTTCAAAGATTTTTAATGCTGGAATATCAAGTGTTTCTTCAGCTTGCTGACGACGTGCAGGTAATGAACCACCTAATGCTTCACGACGCGCTTTCATGTACTTGAATTCTTCACTATCTTCAGGGAATTTGTAAAAAGGTAGATCAGCAATTTGGTCATCGCTAACCGGAATATTGAAACGGTCACGATAATGTTTAATCGCAT